>NZ_JACLQV010000040.1:0-4811 GCF_016648915.1 Streptococcus sp. 3.1
TTCTCTTCTAGACATAAAAATACCTCTTAAGTAGATTTTAGGTATTTACCTTGTCTACTTAAGAGGTATCATATCATTCTCACGGGTGGTTTTGACTATGATTTTAGCCAATCATTTATCACGGAAGCTTATTAATGAAAAAGAAATGAAATTTAGTTATTTTTTCTTTTTTATTGGAAAAAATACTGATAAGATGGTAAACTAAAGAGGATATTATATAAAAAAAGGTATCGAAAATTAGAATGTTAAAACATAAAAACGTCCTGGTATTTTTAGGACAAACCTTGCTTTATTTCGCCATTTTTATGGCCCTAATTTATCTCTACAATTACCTAGGACAAGGTCAAGGTAATTTTATCTATAACGAATTTTAGGAAGAATAATGACGAATACAAAAATTAAAGATATGATCGAAACGATTGAGCAGTTTGCCCAATCACAACCTGACTTTCCTGTTTACAATATTTTAGGGGAAGTTCACACTTACGGTGACTTAAAAGCTGATTCGGATAGCCTAGCTGCTAAGATTGATAGTCTTGATATTCCAGAAAAATCACCTGTTGTGGTTTATGGCGGGCAAGAGTATGAAATGTTGGCAACTTTTGTCGCTTTGACTAAATCTGGTCACGCTTATATTCCAATTGACAGTCACTCAGCTCTTGAACGCGTGACGGCAATTGTTGAAGTAGCAGAGCCTAGTCTGATTATTGCTATCAATGACTTCCCACTTGAGGATGTCCAAGCTCCAATTCTAACATTGGACCAAGTGACAACAGCTTTTGAAAGCAAGACTAGCTACGAAGTGACTCATCCTGTTAAGGGGGATGATACTTATTACATCATCTTCACATCAGGAACTACAGGTAAGCCTAAAGGGGTACAAATTTCACACAATAATCTCCTTAGTTTCACTAACTGGATGATTACGGACAAGGAATTTGCGACTCCAACACGTCCACAAATGCTGGCTCAACCGCCTTATTCATTTGACTTATCAGTAATGTACTGGGCACCTACATTGGCACTTGGAGGAACACTCTATGCGCTTCCTTCAGCCATTACACAGGACTTCAAGAAGCTCTTTGAAACGATCTTCTCACTTCCAATTGCTATTTGGACATCAACACCATCTTTTGCAGATATGGCAATGTTGTCTGAAGACTTCAATGCAGAGAAGATGCCAGAAATTACGCATTTCTATTTTGACGGAGAAGAGTTGACTGTCAAAACTGCTCAAAAGCTTCGCCAACGTTTCCCAGAAGCACGTATTATCAATGCTTACGGCCCAACGGAAGCAACTGTAGCCTTATCAGCAGTAGCAGTAACTGATGAGATGCTGGCTAACCTTAAGCGTTTGCCGATTGGTTATACCAAGGAAGATTCACCGACTTATATTATCGATGAGGATGGCAATATCCTTCCAAATGGTCAACAAGGTGAAATCATCGTCTCAGGACCAGCAGTTTCAAAAGGATATATGAACAATCCTGAAAAGACTGCGGAAGCCTTCTTCGAGTTTAATGGCCTTCCTGCTTACCATACTGGTGATGTAGGAACGATGACTGATGAAGGTCTCCTTCTTTACGGTGGTCGTATGGACTTCCAGATTAAATTTAATGGTTTCCGTATTGAGTTAGAGGATGTTTCACAAAACCTTAATAAGTCTAAGTATATTGATTCAGCAGTAGCTGTGCCACGTTACAATAAAGACCATAAGGTTCAGAACCTCTTGGCTTATGTGATTCTTAAGGATGGTGTTCGTGAGCAGTTTGAACGTGAAATTGATATCACCAAGGCGATTAAGGCTGACTTAGAAGATATCATGATGTCTTACATGATGCCTACTAAGTTCCTCTATCGTGAGAGCTTGCCTTTAACACCAAATGGGAAAATCGATATCAAGGGTCTTATCAGTGAGGTTAACAACCGATGATTGACTTCTTGAAACAGCTCCCCCATTTAGAAGCCTACGGTAATCCCTTCTATTTTATCTATCTTGGATTAGCTCTATTGCCAATCTTTGTGGGTCTCTTCTTTAAAAAGCGTTTTGCGATTTATGAGTGTTTGGTAAGTCTAGCCTTTATTGTTCTCGCTCTGACAGGAACACATGCTAGCCAATTACTAGCCTTACTCTTCTATATTGTTTGGCAAATCATCTGGGTTTATTCCTACAAACATTACCGCAGTAAAAAGGACAATAAATGGGTTTTCTATTTACACTCATTTCTTGTAGTCCTTCCCTTGATTTTTGTTAAGGTAGAGCCTGCGATAAATGGTACTCAGTCAGTCTTAAACTTTCTTGGCATTTCTTACTTGACCTTCCGATCGGTTGGTATGATTATCGAGATGCGAGATGGTGTCTTAAAAGAGTTTACAATTGGAGAATTCCTCCGATTCATGCTCTTTATGCCAACCTTTACGAGTGGTCCTATTGATCGCTTCAAACGCTTTAACGAAGATTACCAAGCGATTCCTGAGCGAGACGAGCTGATGAATATGTTGGAGCAAGCTGTAAAATATATCATGCTTGGTTTCCTCTATAAGTTTGTTTTAGCTCAGATCTTCGGAAGTATGCTCTTGCCTTCACTGAAAGCGCAAGCTTTGGCTCAGGGTGGTATCTTTAATTTACCAACACTTGGTGTCATGTATGTTTTCGGTTTTGATCTCTTCTTTGACTTTGCGGGTTACTCGATGTTTGCCTTGGCAGCATCAAACCTTATGGGGATTAAGAGCCCAATCAACTTTGACAAACCTTTCATCTCACGAGACTTGAAAGAATTTTGGAATCGTTGGCATATGAGCTTGTCTTTCTGGTTCCGTGACTTTGTCTTTATGCGTTTGGTTATGGTTTTGATGCGAAACAAGGTTTTCAAAAACCGTAACACGACATCAAATGTGGCCTATGTCATTAATATGATGGTTATGGGATTCTGGCATGGAGTTACTTGGTACTACATTGCTTATGGTATTTTCCATGGTATTGGTCTAGGAATCAATGATGCCTGGTTACGTAAGAAGAAGACCATTAATAAAGAGCGTAAGAAAGCTGGTCTTGAGCCACTTCCTGAAAATAAATGGACGAAGGCTTTGGGAATCTTTATTACATTTAACACTGTTATGTTGTCATTCTTGATTTTCTCTGGATTCTTGAATGACCTCTGGTTCACTAAAAAATAAGTAAAGGAATTATAAAAATGGATGTAAAATCAGAAGTTATTGAAATTATTGATGAACTCTTCATGGAAGATGTTTCAGACATGATGGATGAAGACCTTTTCGATGCTGGTGTTCTCGATTCAATGGGAACAGTTGAGCTTATCGTTGAATTGGAATCACGTTTCGATATTCGTGTGCCAGTTTCAGAATTTGGTCGTGATGACTGGAACACAGCTAATAAGATTGTTGAAGGGGTAACGGAGCTTCGCAATGCTTAAGCGTTTATGGCAAATTTTTGGCCCTATAATCTGTGCCTTAGTCTTGGTAGTAGTAGTTATTTTTTCCTACCCTCAAGGCAGAAAACATAATTATGAGGTTGAAAAACGTAACGCAGTAACCTTGACAACTGAGAACTTTAAGAGCCGTATTAATAAGACGACAGCTCTTTCTGATAAGAATCATCGATTTGTCCCTTTCTTTGGGTCTAGTGAGTGGTTGCGTTTTGATGCCCTTCATCCAGCTGTTTTAGCTGAAAAATACGACCGTAACTATCGCCCATATTTTATTGGACAACGTGGGGCTGCCTCTCTAAACCAATATTTGGGAATGCAACAAATGCTTTCCGAATTGAAAAATGGGACAGCAGTCTATGTCTTGTCACCACAGTGGTTTACTAAAAAAGGTTACAATTCTGCGGCTTTCCAGCAGTTCTACAATAACGACCAACTTAGTAGTTTCTTAAGTCAAAATCAGACGGATGCAAATTCTCAGTATGCAGCTCAGCGCATCTTAGAGATGAAACCTGAGATTACTATGAAATCTCAACTTTCTAAAGTAGCTAATGGGCAAGATTTAAATTCTCTTGATAAGACTTATATTCAATTTATGGCAGAGCTTAATAAGCGAGAAGATGCCTTGTTCAGTCCTTTTGCAGCATCAAATAATGCAAATTACGACAAGAAGGTTCTTCCTTATCTTAAAGAGTTGCCAGACAACCTCTCTTACGAGGCACTTGACCAGGTTGCCGTAAGAGATGCAGAAGCCCATACCAAGTCAAACGACTTTGGTATCGATGACCGTTTCTATAAGAAACGTTTGTCTAAGAAGATTGGTAAACTTAAAGGTTTCCAGAAAAATCTTTCTTATGAAGTTTCACAAGAATACGGTGACCTACAGTTGGTACTAAATCAATTTGCTAAGTCAAATACTAATGTCATTTTTGTCATCCCACCTGTTAATAGCAAGTGGATGGCTTATACAGGACTTAGTCAAGAAATGTATGATGCTACGGTTTCTAAAATCCGTTATCAATTGGAAAGTCAAGGCTTTACCAATATTGCAGACTTCTCAAAAGATGGAGATCAACCTTACTTTATGCAAGATACCATTCATATGGGATGGAAAGGGTGGGTAGCCTTTGACAAGGCTGTTGATCCATTTGTAAGTAATCCAACACCTGCACCTAGCTATAACTTGAACGACCGCTTTTATAGTAAGGATTGGGCAGGTTATACAGGGACTCCTAGTCAATTTAAGTAGTGTTACTTAATAAATCAGGATATAACAAAAAGGCTTTAATTGAACTGCACCCCAAAAGTTAGACAGAAAAAATCTAACTTTTGGGGTGTTTTTATTATGAAATTGACTTATGAAGA
>NZ_JACLQV010000041.1:0-4793 GCF_016648915.1 Streptococcus sp. 3.1
ATCTAGGTATGATGTAAGAGTTAGTACTGAACAGCAGAAAAGGAAAAATTTTTCTGACCCCATATCATTGCTTATTGCTCTATTTTTGTAATTAAGATATAAAAAATCCCCACCAGAAAGAAATTCTGGTGGGAATTTTGGTGGGGAACCAAATATAAGTAATTAGATTTTAGCGTTTTAAAACAATTCAAAATGCTGTTAAATCAATCAAGTCGCTTTAAATTAGGTTTATTTTTTATTCCCACTCTACTGTTGCAGGTGGTTTACTTGTAATATCGTAGACGATACGGTTAACGTGGTCAACTTCGTTAACGATTCGAACAGAAATCTTTTGAAGAACTTCCCATGGAAGTTTCGCAAAGTCAGCTGTCATACCGTCGATTGAAGTGATAGCACGGATAGCGATAGTGTAGTCGTAAGTACGGCCATCACCCATAACACCGACAGAACGAACGCCTGTGTTAACAGTGAAGTATTGCCATACATCACGATCAAGACCAGCTTTGGCAATTTCTTCACGAAGGATAGCATCAGACTCACGAACGGTTTCAAGTTTCTCTTCAGTGATCTCACCCATAACACGGATGGCAAGTCCTGGTCCTGGGAACGGTTGACGCCAAACGACTTCATCAGGCATCCCCATTTCAGTACCAAGGGCACGAACTTCATCTTTAAAGAGGGTATTAAGTGGTTCAATCAATTCAAATTGCATGTCTTCTGGAAGACCACCAACGTTGTGGTGAGATTTGATTGTTTGAGCTGTCTCAGTACCTGATTCAATAATATCAGTGTAAAGTGTCCCTTGAGCTAGGAAGTCTACACCTTTAAGTTTGCTTGCTTCGTCATCAAAGACGTAAACAAACTCGTTACCAATAATTTTACGTTTTTTCTCAGGATCATCAACACCAGCCAAGAGGTCTAGGAAGCGTTTAGAAGCATCAACACGGATAATGTTAAGGCCAAATTTACCTCCAAGCATCTCCATAACTTGGTCACCTTCACCTTTACGGAGAAGACCGTGGTCAACGAAGATACATGTCAATTGATCACCAATAGCTTTTTGCAAAAGGACACCAACAACAGATGAGTCAACCCCACCTGAGAGTCCAAGAAGGACTTTACGGTCACCAACTGTTTCACGGATTTGTGCAATTTGCATATCTACGAAGTTAGCCATTGACCAGTCACCTTTGGCACCACAGATACCAAAAGCAAAGTTTTTCAAGATATCATTACCATATACAGAGTGACGAACTTCTGGGTGGAATTGAATACCATAGAAGTTTTTCTCAGTATTTTCCATCGCGGCGAATGGGCAATCTACTGAGTCACCAACAAGATGGAAACCTTCTGGAATTTCTGTAACTGCATCACCGTGGCTCATAAGAACAACTTGTTCTTCAGGAGTTCCTGCAAAGAGTTCTGATTGGGTACGAAGGCGAAGTGTTGATTGGCCATACTCACGGTTACCTGCTTCACCAGCAGGAACAACTTTACCACCGAGTTTGTGGGTCAAAAGTTGCATTCCGTAACAGATACCAAGAATTGGGATACCAAGCTCGAAAATCTCTTCGTCAATACCAAATGCATCTTCGGCATAAACAGAGTTAGGACCACCAGAAAGTACGATACCGATAGGATTGATGGCACGGACTTCATCAGCGGTAATTTTATGGCTCTTCAATTCAGAGAAAACACCAAATTCACGAATACGACGTGCAATCAGCTGATTGTATTGGCTACCATAGTCTAGAACAATGATTTTCTGCACATCATTCAAAGTAGAAATGTCAGTCATTATTACCCTTTCTTTTTACGTCACACATGGACTCTTTCTTATGCAATCATTGTATCACAAATTTATGGACTTAGCACCTAGATTTATAAGAGAAACTGTAAGTATCATACTCATCTTTACAATTCTGTTACTTTTTTTGTAAAATAGGGGTACAGAAGGGGGTATTAGATGTTACCAGCGTATATTCGCATACATGATAAGATTAAGGAAGATGTTGATGATGGTACTTGGAAAATCGGGCAACGTCTCCCTAGCGAGCGAGATCTTTGCGAGACTTTTGATGTGAGTCGTATGACAGTGCGTCAGGCCATAACACTTTTAGTAGATGAGGGGATTTTAGAACGCAAACCAGGCAGTGGAACCTTTGTGGCTAGCAGTCGAGTTAAGGAAAAGATGCGTGGAACCACGAGTTTCACAGAGATTGTTAAATCCCAAGGCAAGAAACCATCTAGTGAGCTCATTTCTTATAAACGTGTACATCCCAATGAATTTGAAATCAAGAATTTAGGTGTTTTACCGCAGTCCTATGTCATTCGTATGGAACGTGTTCGTTTTGCGGACGATCTTCCAGTTGCCTATGAGATTGCTAGTATCCCTGAGAAGATTATCCGAGGTTTCAAGGAATCAGAAATTACCGAACATTTCTTCAAGACATTAACTGATAATGGCTATGAAATAGGGAAAAGTCAGCAGACCATATCAGCTAGTTTGGCCAATAGTAGTCTAGCCAAGCACCTCAAGGTTATGACTGGTGACGCTCTCTTGAGTTTGACACAGATTTCCTTCCTCCAAGACGGGCAGGCTTTCGAATATGTACGAAGTTACTATGTTGGCGACCGTTTTGAATTTTATTTGGAGAACAATTAACAGTCACGGCTTTTTTCTGCACAAGAATCGTGCTAACACCATGATTTTATGGTAAAATGGAGCTTATGGAAATTGAAAAAACCAATCGCATGAATGCCTTGTTTGAGTTCTATGCAGCCTTGTTAACAGATAAGCAGATGAACTATATTGAGCTATATTATGCAGATGATTATAGTTTGGCAGAAATTGCCGAGGAATTTGGTGTGAGTCGTCAGGCTGTATATGATAACATCAAGCGTACTGAGAAGATTTTAGAAGCTTACGAGATGAAACTACATATGTATTCAGATTACATTGTTCGTAGCCAAATATTTGATGATATCATGGAAAAATACCCAGACGATAGCTATCTTCAGGAACAAATTGCTGTGCTCAGCAGTATCGATAATAGAGATTAGACCCAAGCAGAAAGTAAGAGAGGAAATGATATATGGCTTTTGAAAGCTTAACGGAACGCTTGCAAGGCGTTTTCAAAAATTTAAGACGTAAAGGAAAACTTTCAGAGAAAGAAGTTCAAGAAGTCACTAAAGAGATTCGTCTGGCACTTCTTGAAGCAGACGTAGCCCTACCAGTTGTTAAGACATTCATTAAACGTGTTCGTGAACGTGCTGTAGGTCACGAAATCATTGATACTCTTGATGCTTCGCAACAAATCATCAAGATTGTTAATGAAGAATTGACAGATATTCTTGGGTCTGAAACATCTGAAATTGAGAAATCTCCAAAGATTCCAACTATCATAATGATGGTTGGTCTCCAAGGGGCTGGTAAAACAACCTTTGCTGGTAAATTGGCTAATAAGCTGATTAAAGAACAAGAAGCCCGTCCAATGATGATTGCTGCGGATATCTATCGTCCAGCAGCCATTGACCAGTTGAAGACTTTGGGACAACAAATCAATGTTCCTGTTTTTGATATGGGTACAGAGACACCGGCGGTTGAGATTGTCAGAAATGGTTTGGAACAAGCACGTGCCAATAAGAATGACTATGTCTTGATTGATACGGCTGGTCGTTTGCAGATTGATGAGACTCTCATGCAAGAGTTGCATGATATTAAGGATTTTGCTCATCCAAATGAAATTCTCTTGGTTGTAGATAGCATGATTGGTCAGGAAGCTGCTAACGTTGCCAAGGAGTTCAATGAACAACTAGATATCACAGGTGTCGTTCTTACTAAAATTGACGGTGACACACGTGGTGGTGCGGCTCTTTCTATTCGTGAGATTACCGGCAAGCCAATTAAATTCACAGGTACTGGTGAGAAAATCACAGATATTGAGACTTTCCACCCAGACCGTATGTCAAGTCGTATCTTAGGTATGGGTGACCTTCTTACCCTTATTGAAAAAGCTTCTCAAGAGTACGACGAGAAAAAATCTCTTGAGTTGGCTGAAAAGATGCGTGAAAATACCTTTGACTTCAATGACTTCATCGACCAATTAGACCAAGTGCAAAATATGGGTCCTATGGAGGATTTGCTTAAGATGTTGCCAGGTATGGCTAACAATCCAGCCTTGGCTAATGTTAAAGTAGATGAGAAACAGATTGCACGCAAGCGTGCCATTGTATCATCGATGACACCGGAAGAGCGTGAAAATCCAGATCTTTTGACACCAAGTCGTCGTCGCCGTATTGCAAATGGTTCAGGGAATACCTTTATTGAAGTAAACAAGTTTATTAAAGACTTCAACCAAGCCAAACAAATGATGCAAGGTGTTATGTCTGGTGATATGGAGCAAATGATGCGTCAAATGGGTCTGAACCCAAATAATCTGCCAAAAAACATGCCAAATATGCCTGATATGGGGAATATGGACATGTCTGCTCTTGAAGGCATGATGGGTGGCGCAGGTATGCCAGACCTTGGTAATATGGACCTTAGTCAAATGCTTGGTGGTGGTCTTAAAGGTAAGGTCGGTTCCTTTGCCATGAAACACGCGATGAAGCGTCAAGCTAACAAGATGAAAAAAGCTAAGAAAAAACGTAAATAAGAAACTTAGAACGCTAGGGCACTTTGCTCTAGTGTTTTTTTCTGAAAATTATGGCTCCTTGTCAACTGTAGTGGGTGACGAAAAGCTAACATCTAGAGAGAACCTGATAGGTTTTCTCTTTTTGTATGTTCAGAG
>NZ_JACLQV010000042.1:0-4384 GCF_016648915.1 Streptococcus sp. 3.1
ATATTATTATTTATGATAGTGTTATATTTTCTTATATCTTATCTTGAAAATTTTTTTATTATCCAATTTCAGACTAAAGCGAAGAATAATATTACTTTATCTACAATTAAACATTTGATAAATTTACCATACTCTTATTTTGATGATAGAGGTGAAGGAAATATATTGTATAGACTAGGCTTTTCTAGTCAGTTAGTTGATTTAATTTGTAATAAAATGGTTCGTACCATTTTAAGTTCATTAGGAGTGCTAATTTTATCATTGTATACAATATACAGATTTTCATCACTTCTGGTTCCCGTGTTATTAATGATACTACTTTTGGGAATACTTGTTATGTTCTTTAATTTCTACATACTTAGTGAAAAAGATGAAGAATTATCAAAGGAATCAAAATATAAGGAATTAGAAATTGAAATAGTAAGTAATATTTTTATATTAAACAAAGTATAAATTTCTAATTATCTTTTTATATTTTCTTAAATGCTCGTAAAGCCTTATTCTATGTGCTTTCGAGTATTTTTACTGTAGGAAGATACTTCACGTTTCTTTGCATATTTCCTCATGTCTTAGCTGTCAGAAGTGGTAAATAAGTAGTAAATTCATTTGTACTACTAAGCAACAAGACGCTCCTGTTGCTTCTCTTTATTCAAGCGTTTCATTTCTGCCATTGCAGAATCGAATGTTGCATGTGCGTAATAGTTCAGCGTCATGGCTATATTAGCATGTCCCATAATGTACTGTAATGCCTTTGGATTCATTCCTGCATTTGCATAGTTGGTACAGAATGTATGTCGCAAACTATGTGGAGTGATGTGTGGCAATTTATCCTCGTTATACTTATTGTATTTCTTAACAAGACCTTTCATCATGCCGTTGTAATCACTTGCCACTTTTGGATAGTTCTTTCTATTAAGAAAGAGGAAATCACTATATCCATCAATCTCAACACGCTTATCATTCTTTCGATTCGCTAACACTCGCTTAAATGCTTGATAGGCTTCTTCAACCATAGGAACTTGACGTTCGCCACTTTTGGTCTTTGGTGTTTCAATGTAGTACCCAATTTCAGTATCTCTCAATAGCTGATGGTCTATATTGACAAGACGATTCTCAAAATCTAAATCTGGAAGTGTCAAACCACCAAACTCTGAAATACGAAGACCTGTTTTTAAGAGTATCAGAATTTCATCATAATTTTTGCTGTAGGTTTTATCAGCTTTTGCAAAGGCTAACAGTTTTTCTTCCTGTTCTTCTGTTAGTACGGTCTTAGGGACAGTATCATCATCAAGAACTGCTTTCAGTTGAAAGTCAAATGGATTCTTCCGAACACAATCATCTTGTATAGCAATATAGAATGAAGCCTTTAAAGAACGTTTGTAGTTATTGATGGTTTGATAAGCATAACCATTTTCACTCATTCTAATAGCCCATTCTTTAGCGTCTGATGGCTTAATACTGTCAATACTTCTTACACCTAACTTGTCTTTCTTCAAAATATCCATAAGATATTTGCGTCCAGTTTCAGTGTTTTTTCTAACCTTTGGTCTTTGAGCGTTCTGTTTTGCGTAAAGCTGGCAGAGTGTCATTTTCTTTCCTACAACATCAATACCATCATGAATGTCTTTCTGTAACTCTGCGATTTTCTCTCTAAGTGAGATACAATCACGCTTTCCTGCTGGTACTCGGTCTGTAGCCACAAGTTTCCACGAGTAAACAAATTGCGGTTCTCCAAATGAATCTATATATTTGTATAAGTATCTTCCGTCTTTTCGTTGGCTCTCTCCAGTCTTTAAGATTCGACCTTTATTGTCACGTCTTTTTTCTGACATGGCATTTGCTCCTTTCCTTTATGGAAAGAGCCTTGATACGACTTAATACTATTTTATCATATACAAGACCCTTTGGCGACGCTAGATTGCGTCCAATGTATCTATAATTTTTTCAAATTGTTTTCGTTTAATCTGAATACGATTGCCATTCATAATCAGCCAATTTGCATTTTTATTTTCCTCTGCCAAGCGTCGTAGCTTGTTTTCGCCAATACGAAAATATTTTGACGCTTCTTCAATGGTTAGGGTATAACGTTCCCAAATAGGAATGTCAGTCTGCTTCATAAAATCCTCCTTTCCAAATCACTTATTTGGATTTCATAAAAGTTGTTTTACCAGCAATCGAACAGCTTTAGCAAAGCTCACGGGAGTTCCACCCCTGCATGGTTCTCATGTAGCCATACTCATTGCCTGCGACGGTTTTATCACGCTCGGACTATTGACTGTATGGGAGTATCATTATCACGATAAGAATGTCGTTGCAGGCAATCCTGCTAAAGATTGCTTCTCGGATCACTAACATGAATCGCTCGCTATCTTTATAAGATAGGTCATGGCGGTTAGTTCCGTTGGCTCTTTTCTTATCGAAACGTATTCGATTACTTTTATTCAGTTTTCAAAGAACAATGGCTCGTTAGCCTATCAAAACACATTGAAAGCTCAATATGCTTTGGTGGAATAACAAACCTCCCTGTTCGGGAAGCGTGGAATGGTTTAGCACGCTTCCACGAAAGGAGAGAGGATATTACTTAATTTCAAATGACAAAATCTTTGTAATCAGTCTGGTTTCCATTCTTCCACGTAAGACTTCATCAACGACCATACTTTGATTGCCATATTCATCTTTCATAAGTCGTAGGGAACGCTTCGTTATGTACCCTCTGTAATGATGTAGAATCTGGTTAATCGCTTCGGTATCGCCATCTGTTGCCTTTACAATGAGAGGAAAGGGAATCATAGGATATTGTGTTTTCATTCTTCAAATTCCTCCATAAACTTTTTAATTAAGGCTAGTCCACTGGTTCTATGCCGATAGACAGTAGAACGGTTCAATTTCAACAGGTCTGCAATTTCTGAATCGCTCATGTCCATAAAGTAAAACAGCAGTAGAATTTCACGTTTCTTGTCTGGCAACTCACGTAATGCTTCACTCAACAAATCATTTTCAACGCCTACTGATAACCCATTGAGTGTAAAAATCTGAAAGTCAGTTGAATAGTTATCTGTTGTCGCAAACTGGCTAACAAGATAATCGCCAACATCCGAAAAGGACACCTCACGCTTTGCAATCCTTGAAAGATAAAGCATATAATTCTTTCGCTCGTCTTCCATAGCACGTTTACAGATATAGTCAAACTGATTTTCTATTGTGGTCTGAAAAGAAGATGGTTTCATGTTTCTCACCCCCTTTCTGTCTAGGAAAGGAAGTGAGCCTTGCTCGTTTATCTCCTTTCACTCTTAGTCCCAATGTGAAAGGGGGATTTGTTGCATTACTGATAAATAAACTTTGTAAAAAAGTTCTGAATAGCCAAAAAAGCATATAAACAGATTTATTTCTCTGTTTACATGCTTCTGTTATTCTATCTATATGATTTATAAAACCACATTGGTGGACGTACTTATCTATTGCAGATAGACGACTTTTTTTGACAAGAACCCAATGTAAGGAAATTTATTGTATATGATGTACTTCATGGCGACGTTGACCTCCAACAAACCGCCATTTGGAAGTAATATACAATATTTTAACAGCGTAAATAGCACTACCATATAACGGTTTTTTTTATTGGCGTTTAGTAGTGCTTTTTATTAAATATAAACCTATAAACCATATAACACGTTTTTCTATACCTGTTTTTAATTCAGTAGGAACAATAAAATGTATAGAGGTGGTCTACTATGCGTAAAAAAGAAGATAAATATGATTTTAGAGCCTTTGGTTTAGCCATTAAAGAAGCTCGATTGAAACGAGGTTTAACTCGTGAACAAGTGGGAGCATTGATTGAAATTGACCCACGGTACTTAACTAATATTGAAAATAAAGGGCAACACCCCAGCATACAAGTTCTTTATGACCTTGTATCGTTACTTCATGTTTCCGTTGATGAATTTTTCTTACCTGCTAATAACTTGGTAAAAAGCACCCGACGATTACAGATAGAGAAATACATGGATAGCTTTACAGACAAAGAACTATCCTTAATGGAATCTTTAGCCAGCGGTATCAACGAAGCAAGAAACATCGAAGACTAATTAAAAGAATCCATACATAACGGAAAGAGCCGATAAAATGAGATTGTATTAATCTCATTTTATCGGCTCTGCGTCTTTGCGTCTGGCTCTGTAATCACAGTTACTTTGAACTGCTTTATTTCAATTAAATTTTCTTGTCTGCATTTCGGACAATAGAGGGGGAATTTTTTTAATTCAGTATCTTCCCTTATCTTTAATCGTGTTTTATTTCCACATACAGGACATGTTGAGGCGGTAAGTTTGCTAGTCAAGGAGTAAAACGACGAAGATTAGCATTTACTTCCGCCCATGCGATAGCT
>NZ_JACLQV010000043.1:0-3026 GCF_016648915.1 Streptococcus sp. 3.1
CCTGCTACTACTGAAAATGTTGCTAGCACAGAAAACACCACAAATGTCTCAGAACAAGCCACAAATTCTACAGCAAGCTTTGAAGTTGCCAGTGAGACTGCTTCAACTACTGCAAGCGAAAGTCAAGCACCTGCAGAATCAGCCACAGGCCAAACACGTGAAGCCGTAACTACAGACCGAGCTGCCAATGAGACTGCAACAGCAACCGCAGATACCAATAGTGAAACCAATGTCACCGGTGGTCAATACTATAGAGACGAATATGGCTACTGGCATTACAAAGATGCTAGCGGTAAAGACCTGACTGGACCACAAACTATTGATGGCGTTAAGGTCTACTTTAGAGATAGTGGTGTTCAGGTTAAAGGGGAATTTACCTGGGACGGTCACTATTATGACAAAGATTCTGGTGCTCTTGTTACTAATAAATTCGTTGAGAGTTACGGTAGCACCTATTACCTAGATGAAAATGGCAATAAAGTAATCGGTCCCAAAGAAATTAATGGGGAATGGAATTATTTTGACGACTACGGTGAACAAGTTAGGAATAGATTTGCTTCTGATGGCCGTTATTACGACAAGGACGGAAAACAAGTTGATTTCGGGACAAACCGTTATTTTCAACTTGGTGATTATTGGTTTTACGCCGGTAAGGACGGTGCTATCTTAAAAGGTGAGCAAACTATTGATGGCGTTAAGGTTTACTTTTATCAAAGCGGCGTTCAAGTCAAAGGGTATTTTGTTAGAAATGATACTGACAATAAAGAACATTATTACGACAAAGATTCTGGTGCACTAGTCACTAACAACTACGTTATTGCCTACGATAACTATACCCACCAAAATGAACGCTACTATGTGGATGATCAGGGTGTTCGTGTAAAAGGTGCTAAAACTATAAATGGTAAACAGGTTTACTTTACATATGATGGAAGACAGGTCTTCGACAATTTTGGTGACGATGGCTACTTCTATGGGCAAGATGGTAACCGAGTCGACCTAGGCACAAACCATTATGTTCAAATCAAAGGCAACTGGTACTACATCGGTAACGATGGAAAAATCTTGACAGATGAACAAACTATTGATGGCGCTCATGTCTACTTTGGCTATAAAGGTATCCAAGTGAAAGGAGATTTTGACTACAACAAACAATTTCATGATAAAGACTCTGGAAATCTAGTTACTAATCGTTTCGTAACAGTTAAAGACAAAACCTACTTTATTGGAGCTGATAGTAAGGCTATCAAAGGAGCAACAGTCATCGACAACGTTGAATACTTCTTTGACAAAGAATCTGGTGCACAAGTTAAGGGAGATTTTGCTAGTAACGATAAATACTACGATGGGGTCACTGGTGCGCTCGTAACCAATAGCTATGTCCAAGTTGGTAAAAACTGGTACTATGTAGGAAATGACGGAAAACCACTTAAAGGCTCTCAAACCATTAACAATGTTCCTGTATACTTTGACCCTTATGGGGGTAGACAAGCCAAAGGTATCTTTGGTAACGATGGCTACTTCTACGACAAAGATTCTGGTGCTAAAGTAGATTTGGGAACAAATCGCTATGTCCAAGTTAATGATAATTGGTACTACGTCAATGCTGAAGGTAAGATTCTAAAAGGGGACCAAATCATTGATGGAGTTCAAGTCAATTTTAATCCATATAACGGTATTCAAACTAAGGGGGAATTAGTTGATTCTAATGGTCGAGTAATCAGTGAAGAGAACTACAATACTTATGAAACACCTAGTAAGTTCTATGATAAAAATTCTGGAGCTCTTGTAAAAGGTCAATACTTCAGCCATGATGGTAAATGGTACTATGCAGATGCACAAGGTAATATCCTTAAAGGCTCACAAACCATTGATGGGGTACACGTTTACTTTGATGATGATGGTGTTCAAGCTAAAGATGCTGTTCTTAATGGTTACTACTACGATAAAGATAGTGGTGCAGGGAAAGAACTCCCTCGTGATCAGTTTATTAAAATTGGTAACGAGTTATACTACCTTAGCAGTAATGGAAGAACTGGGGAAATAAATATTGATGGGAAGGATTACTATATTGAGCAAAACGGAAAGGTTCTTCGTGGTTCCTTTAACATATATCAAAATCCACCTTACTATGATGATGAAACTGGCGAAGCTGTAGAAAAAGCTGGTTTTGTTAAATCTCGCGGTAGTTGGTTCTACCTAGAAAATGGTAAAAAAGTCGCAGGTTTCAAAAAAATTGATGGGAAACTTTACTATTTCTCTGCCAATCCAATGAACAAATACGAAACAAACGAACAAGTTCGTGGAAAATTAGCTAGACCTAAGTTTTATATTTCTTTTCCTAGCAGGGCAGAAGACAACCCAACTTACTACTTCGACGCTGAAACAGGTGTTGCTGTAACCAACCAATTCGTCTATGCAGATGGACACTGGTACTACTTCGGTAAGGATGGTAAGGCCCTCCTCTTCGATCAAGTCATCAATGGTCAACACCTCTACTTCGATTATGAAGGTAAACAAGTGAAGGGTGATTTCGTTACAGACTACAAGGGAACTCGTTATTACGATGAAAACTCTGGTGAGCTCGTAACCAACGAAACACGTACCATCAATGGTGTGACTTACCACTTTGATGAAAATGGACGTGCAAAGCAATTGTAAGATAAGTCAGGAAATCGACTAAAATTATTCTTATAAAACATCTATACTAAGGAAGTTGATTAATTTCAACTTCCTTTTAAAAATCCAAGAAAATAATTTTTGTCTACTTTAAGAAAACTATAGGCTTTGCTTTATATACTATAACCATCCTAAAACTTTTCTTTTTCATAATCTCCTAAATCCAAGGCGCAGGTCCTGGATTTTTTGTGTTTTTAAACTCTTACGACTGATAAAATTTTGATATTTGATATTCACTCTCTTTTCTATGTAATCGTTTTCTTATCTTTGTCTAAATTTCTTATATTTTCTTGAAACTCTCTAAAATAGCGCTATAATAGAATTTAGGAAATGGAGGAAAAATTATG
>NZ_JACLQV010000044.1:0-2326 GCF_016648915.1 Streptococcus sp. 3.1
ATTCATTTATTGTAATAATCCTTGAAATGATTACCCCTCCAATTCCTCGACACCAACTAAAATCAATTTCTTTAAAATTTTCTTCTATTTTTTTATCTTCAAGTAATACCAAGTTGATAATCTCTTTTAGGATTTCATTTTTCCGTGTAAGCGAATAAATTTTTACTAATGGCGTTACTATTCCCGATAATCCATGAGCCAGTCCAATCTCAAAATGCGAATTATTTTTTAAATACTCCCAATATCTTAAAACTATATTTTTAGATTCAATGTAAGCACTACCTTTGTCATCAGGACTATGAAGTTTAAGAATCAAATCTACTAGTAGGTGTATTGTTGCTCCTAAACCATTTATATAATCACTATCTTGCTCAGAGAACTGTATTGTTGAGAGATCAGAAATAAGATTTTGTAATAGATTACTAAATCCCTTCTCAATTATTTCATCATTAAAAAGTTTAGAGTAGTTATACATTAAGTATAGTAGACCACCATTACCTTGATACACACTCCATGCTTTGGATGCTACACCACTAATTTTATCTACCTTATAATTGTTATATAACTTTAATATTAACCTCCTTGAAAATTCCTGAATTTCTTTACTATTATGGTAGTAAGCATATACATACAAATAATGAATAATTCCTCCTCCCATATATAGACCTGGACCAATCAAATCAACTACTAAATTTCGTTCATCAAAGTTTAAAATATAGAACGTATCACTTTCGCTTGTATTGGTAAATATTTCTCTCTTTAGTAACTTAAATGGGTATGAATCAGTAAATTCTTTATTAATATCAATATCTGCATTACTACAAGTAAAGTCACTATTCATGTTATCTTCATTTGCAAATTCTGTTGCAATAGAAAGTTTTAATAAATGTACTTGGTAATCTATCATTTCACTATCTAGCATTTCCAGTGTATGTATTATATTATCTATTGCTGAGTACTTGAAGTAGTTTTCACATAGAACTTTATCCTCAAAATAAAGATTAATACTATCTAGATACGTGTAGAAGTAAGGTATATTTTGATTTCGTAAATCCTTTATTTCCTCTTCTACTCTCAGATAACCGAAACTTGAAGGAGTGAAACTTGATAGCAAGATATTGAGAATTTTTTCGTGATTATTCCTATTTTTTAAGGCATCAGGCTTATGTAACTCCCTTAAAAAAGTATAATATACTTGAGTCCCTCTAAGGATAATTCTAATTTTAATTGCTTTATTATGGTATTTTTCTACTATATCTAATAACTCATTTTTATGATTTTTTATAATAGATAAACCATCTTTAAATCCTTTAATCAACTTATCTATTACTAATCTATAATTTAAAGGTTCTCCATCTATCAACACTACATTTGGAGTGATTGAGGTTTGAACAGGTACCTTGCTTTCCCTATAATCACTTTCAGCATCTTCTATTATAATGTTAGTCGTTAAAGTATTTGATGATGATGGCCTAAAGAAAAGCCCACTAACATTAACATCGTACAACTTATCTCTTGATGGTAACATTGCTGTTGCAACAACACTTTGATCAATACTCTTAAAATTATCATTAACCAAATTGTCATGGTTTGTTGGAGAAGCAATTGTTTCTGTGTCAATGATAACGGGATATTCACCGCTAACTATTATATTTTCAAAATGGATATCCGTACTATGAAGAACTTCACATGCAGCAAGCATATAACCGGCTCTTTCATAATATTTTTTTGCTTCGTATAGTGAGAGCTCTTGCGAAATTTGAATTGATTCCTGCCATGAATGTGTCTGTCTACTCAACGTACTTGGAGTTTTAAAATCAAAATCACTGTATTTTTCTAGCAATTTTAGAACATCTCTATATAAATGATCCGTATTTAAATTTTTGGGTTTGTAGTACAATTCTGTATTGTCAATTAGTACTTTTGCAACACTTTTATCATTATGTTTATCTCCACAGTCTAATTCTATATTTAAAATTGAATTTGCTTTAATATTAAAAAAGTTCTGAATTTCATTTTTGTCTTCTTGAAAATCATTGAGAATATCAACAATTTCTGCAATAACGTTATTCAGAGTAATTGAAAGTTGTTCTTCCAAAACAGGATAATCGTAAAATAACTTCGAAATAGCATCCTCGATTCCCAGTAACTCCTTAAATTTTTCCAATTTATCTGCAAGACTTCCTCCAGAAATAATACCATTACTCTTAAGACTATCAAATTTATCTAACAGAACTCCCTCCATTATATGTACTGACCCCAAAAAGTTAGACAAATAATTTAAGCAAAGGATTTAGTTCTGTATTGCACAGGACTAAGTCCTTTT
>NZ_JACLQV010000045.1:0-2261 GCF_016648915.1 Streptococcus sp. 3.1
TTTCTCTTCTAGACATAAAAATACCTCTTAAGTAGATTTTAGGTATTTACCTTGTCTACTTAAGAGGTATCATATCATGAGAACGGGTGGTTTTGACTTATGTCGAAAAATTGTCTGGGGTCACTTGGCAATCGACCTACTTTTTATCCTTGAAAAAATCTGATATGATAATTTTATGGTTAGATACAAAGCGACAATTTCCTATGATGGTACACTTTTCTCAGGTTTTCAAAGACAACCAATTGCACGTTCGATTCAAGAAGAGCTTGAAAAGACTCTTTTACGGTTAAATAGCGGAACACCTGTCACCGTTCATGGAGCGGGTCGTACAGATGCAGGTGTTCATGCCTATGGACAAGTTATACACTTCGATTTGCCCCAAGAGCGAGATCCAGAGAAGTTACGTTTTGGTTTAGATACGCAATGTCCAGATGATATTGATGTTGTTAGTATTGAACTTGTATCAGAAGAATTTCATGCACGATACAATAAACACAGTAAAACTTATGAGTTCTTAGTAGATGCAGGGCGACCTAAGAACCCTATGATGCGTAATTATGCGACCCACTATCCCTACCCTCTAAGTTTAGCACCTATGCAGGAGGCTGCTAAGGATTTGGTCGGCACACATGATTTTACAGGCTTCACAGCTTCGGGAACTTCTGTAGAAAATAAAGTACGCACAATTACACAAGCTAGTGTATCTATCGATGAGAAAACTGGATTTTATATCTTTACTTTTTCTGGCAATGGTTTTCTCTATAAGCAAGTTAGAAATATGGTCGGTACCTTGTTGAAGATTGGCAATGGTCGCATGCCTGTTTCGCAAGTTAAGACAGTGTTGGAAAGTCGTGATCGTAATCTCGCAGGACCAACAGCAGCAGGAAATGGATTATATTTGAAGGAGATAAGATATGAGTGATGAATTGATTTTAGCGATTTCAGGGAATGATATTTTTAGTGGTGGCGGACTTCATGCAGATTTAGCGACGTTTACCACTAATAAACAGCATGGATTTGTGGCTCTTACCTGTTTGACAGCTATGACTGAGAATGGTTTTGAGGTCATTCCGGTTGATACTAATGTTTTTAAACAACAACTTGACTCACTAAAAGATGTCCCATTCTCAGCAATTAAAATTGGTTTGTTGCCTAACGTTGAGATCGCAGAATTAACGTTGGATTTTGTTAAAAAACATTCTGATATTCCAATTGTCTTGGATCCTGTTTTAGTATGTAAGGAGACTCATGACGTTGAAGTTTCTCAACTACGTGATGAATTGGTTAAATTTTTCCCTTATATCACGGTTATCACTCCGAACTTACCTGAAGTCGAACTGCTTATAGATAGAAAGGTTAAGACTCTTGATGATATGAAGCATGCGGCTAGCTATCTCAATGAATTAGGTGCTAAGACTGTCGTTGTTAAAGGTGGAAACCGCTTGGATGGTAATAAAGCGATAGATGTCTTTTATGATGGAACAGATTACAAATTGTTTGAAGAAGCTGTGCTAGACAAAAACAATACAGGTGCAGGATGTACATTTGCTTCAAGTATAGCTAGTGAATTAGTTAAAGGATGTTCAGAAACTGAAGCTGTAGCAAATGCTAAAGCCTTTGTTTATGAATCAATTAAACAGTCAAATGAATTTGGAGTAGTTCAATATGCAAAATAAGAAAACAAAAGAGCTAACATTATTAGCTATCTTAACGGCTTTATCAGTGACCTTTGGATTCGTAGCTAAAATTCCGACTCCAACAGGGCTTTTAACTTTGGTAGATGCAGGAATCTACTTCACAGCCTTCTATCTTGGCAAGAAAGAAGGGGCAATTGTGGGAGGACTATCTGCATTTTTGATAGATTTGCTATCATCTGCTCCGCAATGGATGTTTATCAGTTTGTTAATCCATGGTGCACAAGGTTATTTTGCTGGATTTAAGGGTAACTATCGTATCCTAGGTCTTCTGATTGCTACAATTGTGATGGTGGGTGGCTATGCACTTGCTTCAGTATTTATGTATGGAACAGGAGCTTCAATCGCAGAAGTGATTCCTAATTTCTGCCAAAACGCTCTCGGCCTAGTCGTTGGATGGGTATTGTATCAAGGATTCAAAAAGGTTCAATCTAAAAAAGATTAATAGCTTTACTAAACCCTATTGACAATAACTAAATTGAGTGTTAAGATATAAAAGTTGTCTTAACAGACTTGCCACAAACTTGAAAAGGTTCCAAAACTTTAAAAAAGTTATTGACAAGATAA
>NZ_JACLQV010000046.1:0-1794 GCF_016648915.1 Streptococcus sp. 3.1
TGATATGATACCTCTTAAGTAGACAAGGTAAATACCTAAAATCTACTTAAGAGGTATTTTTATGTCTAGAAGAGAAAGGTTCACCCCATACGAGAAAGAACAAGCTTGTCTCGATTATATTAATGGTAATCGTTCTAGATCTGAGATATGTAACTGTCTCCATATTTCCACAAGGACGATTCAAGATTGGGCTGCCATCTATAAAAAATATGGGATTTTAGGATTCACAAAGAAAACAAAAAACCGTTCCTATTCAAAAGAATTTAAAATGGAACTTGTAGAAAAATGTATTAGTGGTGAGGCTTCATCTATTGATTTAGGTCATCAGTATGATATTTCTTCAGGACTTTTAAGAAAGTGGATTAGGATGTATAATGCCAATATAGAACTTAAGGATTACAATCCAAAACGGGAGGTCTATATGGCAAAAGCAAGACGTAAAACCACTATTGATGAACGCAAAGAGATTGTCAACTATTGTATTGAACATAATCGCAATTATAAGGAAACGGCATCACTTTATGATGTTTCTTATAGCCAAGTGTATTCGTGGGTGAAAAAGTATGATAGTGATGGTGAAGAAGGTTTAGTTGACAAAAGGGGTCATCACAAACTAGATGATGAGGTTGATGAATTAGAACGTTTACGAAGAGAAAATGTGCGCTTAAAACGTCAGTTAGAAGAAAAGGATATGACTGTTGAACTCTTAAAAAAAGTGAAAGAATTCGGAAGGATGTGAGGCTAGGCAAACAGCGCCACGAATCAAAATACTTAGCGATCGAAGACTTCAACACCAACAAAGGGTGGAGCATTAGCTGGATGTGTCATCAGCTCGGCATTACGAGGTCTGCATTTTATAAATGGAAACATAGAATAGTTCCAGAACAAGAACAATTAAACAGCGAAATTGCGGAATTAATTAAAGAATATGACGAACGTTTTTCACACATCTTGGGATACCGAAGAATGACCGATTGGATCAATCATTTCAATCATACGAATTACTCAAGAAAGAGAATTCACCGAATTATGAAAGTACTCGATATCCACGCTTTTATCCGTAAGAAAAGGAAAAAATACAAGACTGCCAAGCCTAAAGAAACTGCAGAAAATAAGTTGGCAAGAAACTTCTATACAACTGCTCCGAACAAAAAATGGGTAACAGATGTTACAGAGTTTAAGATTCCTAACTCTCATAAGAAACTCTATCTTAGTGTCATACTTGATTTATATGACCGCTATCCTATTGCTTTTGTCATAAGTGGTCGAAATGACAATCGGCTGGTCTTCAAAACATTTGACAAAGCCATTGAAAAAAATCCCGCAGCGAAGCCTATATTTCACAGCGATAGAGGGTTTCAATATACCAATAAGAACTTTCAAAAAAAGCTGAAAGATACTGATATGATTCAATCCATGTCAAGAGTGGGCCATTGTATTGATAACGGACCAATAGAAGGTTTTTGGGGAATTATAAAATCGGAAATGTATCAGATGTATGAGATTTCAGATGAGGCCTCCCTCCGATATGCCATCAAAGACTATATCCGATTTTACTGTCAAGAGCGTCCACAAAGTAGGTATGACTGTAAAACGCCTTTGGCAGTAAGAAACGCTGCCTTATCATCAGAACATCCTTTGTCATACCCAATCGCTAAGAATAACAAAATTGAAAAGTACAAGTCTAAGTGGTCTGCATAAAAAAACAGCCGTACATTTATTATGTACGACTGACCTTCAAAAACAGACACTTTTTTAGATATTTAACCTGTCTACTTGACAGGGGGCATATCA
>NZ_JACLQV010000047.1:0-1499 GCF_016648915.1 Streptococcus sp. 3.1
GGCTGCTTGCTGGAATGGCAAACTCTGTCACATCTGTGTAGCACTTTTCCATTGGTTTTGATGCTTCAAACTGGCGTTGAATGAGATTCTCTGCTTTCTTACCAACCTCTCCTTGATATGAAGAATACTTACGTTTACGACGAATTCGAGCACTTAAACCAAGAACCTTCATCAGACGTTGCACTTTCTTATGATTTACCATGAAGCCACGATTTCTCAATTCAAGAGTCATTCGACGATAGCCGTAATTTCCTTTATGCTCACAATAAATTGATTGAATTTCAGCTTTAAGCTCTTTATCTTTGTCAAATCCATCTAGTTGTTTCAACTGATAGTAGTAAGTTGAGCGAGCTAAACCAGCCGTTTCAAGAAGTAAATCTAGTCGAAATCCTCCTGTGACCATTTCTCTAATTGTCTCTGCCTTTCTCGCTGTAAGGCTTCGTCCCTGTCTTCTAGTTCTTTTAACTTTTTTAGGTAAGACACCTCGGTACGTAAGCGTTCATTCTCCTCTTGGAGTCGTTCTAGTTCTGTCATTTCTTCCCAAGTTTTCTTACGTTTACGTCCCATTTTAGGTACTCTCTCTCTTGTTTTTTCAACAATAGTATACCCATTTTTCTTGTATTGTGCTATCCAATTTTTCAACAGAGAAGGATTGGGTAGAGCATAATCTAAAGATACACTTTTTCGTGAACGACCTTTAAGCAAAACTTTATTAATTATTTCTTCCTTTAATTCGGGAGAATAGTAACGATTCTTCCCTTTTTTGACGATTTCTATTCCGTAACGTTCAATCAACCTCACCATATATTTTAGTCCAGAAACATCCACACCAAATCTTTTTGAAAGCTCTTTGAAGCTTCTCCCCTGTTTTCTCAGTATATATATCTGAATCTTGTCCTCATAAGTTAATTTCATAATAAAAACACCTCAAAAGTTAGATTTTTTCTGTCTAACTTTTGGGGTGCAGTTCATAGGCCGAAAGTGTGATCCCGTTTAAAACCGGTATTGATTTATTCTTATCAATTAAAAACTCTTTAGTTAGTTTTTTAATATCAATAGCAAGATTATTCATGGTTACATCCTTTCTAAAAGACTAGTTATACCTTCATCCCATCACATTTGCTTGAAATATACAAAGTTCTTAGTGAAACTTATATCTTATCAACTAGCAGCTTGTAGTATATGATAAATAATGAAGTGGATTGAATATGCAGAATCTCATTTAAATTATGATTTTAACTAAGTTATTTATGTCTAAAATTATCAAGACTGAGTAAACTTGCTTGAAGTCTTTCTGAACTATCACTTTCTTTTATATCCATAAGTGATAGTTTAGTTCATCAACTCAAAAATTGTTATAGTCTATGACCCAAACAGCTATAAAAAGTATTATCAATAGCTATCTTGACTACTTTTAGTATAAAGTAATCGCTTTCAAATTTCAATAAGGTTACTTTGTCATAGTTATATTCTATTATAAAATTTATTTTCTATGAGCA
>NZ_JACLQV010000048.1:0-1099 GCF_016648915.1 Streptococcus sp. 3.1
ATGATGATACACTTATATTTTTTATATTTTGGTTTCCAAATATAAAAGAACCTGACATTACAAATGATGCAAATAAAATTGAGACAGATATACCAAGAAAAATTACATTCATTTGTGCTTCCTGGATATAAAAACTATTAAATAACCCCCTTAAAATTAAAATTGATCCAATATATAGAACACACGCAATTGTAACACTAAAATATTCTATGTATCTTGCCAAAACAATTTTGTATATTTTGATTGGCAAGAACTGCTCTAATCTATAAAAATCTTCATCGGTATAATTCAAGATATTCATAAAATAAGTAAGCGGCGCCACTAGTATAATTAAGAACAAAATAATTGGCAGAAAATCTTCTAACTTAAACATGCTTAGAATTACAAGCAAGATAAGTGATACAACAAAAGTTATTCCACTAAAAACATTGGAGTTCATTAGATCCTTTTTAATTAAATATCTCATTTCTCCATCACCACACCTTTTGAATAAATGCTCATTATTTTTTCTAAATCCAAGGAATCAACTACAATATCTTCCAGATTCAGAATTCTATCTCTAGGCATTATAGCCTCATATCCTTGAGCTGTTTTTTCATATGCGATTACATTATCTAGGTTTAAGTTTTTAAAATTACTTTCTAGACATCGAACTAAAACATTGTCATGTAATAATTTTGTACTATCTTCAACAAACTGAACTTTTCCTTGTCTAATATAGATTATAATATCAGCTATTTGTTCAATATCTGTAGTTATATGACTTGAAAAAATAACAGTTTTATTTTCGTCTAAAACAAATTCTTGAAATATGCCTAATATATCTTTCCTTCTAACTGGGTCAAGAGTAGTTGTTGGCTCATCAAAAATTAAAAGTTGTGGATTGTAGGACAAAGATAGAGCTATCGATAAAATCTTTTGCATTCCAGAAGAACACTCAGAAATTTTTTTTGTCTTTGAAATTCCAAATTTTTCCAAAATGAAATTAAAATAATCCGAATCCCAGTTTTTATATAATCCTTTATAAATTTTTTCAACTTGAAAGATTTTCAAATTTTTATTGAGATAAGTTTCCGAGAAACTAACACCTATTTTAGCT
>NZ_JACLQV010000049.1:0-1005 GCF_016648915.1 Streptococcus sp. 3.1
TTCGTCAGTGTCAGATGGGTATAAGATACAGTTATAGTAGTTTTACCTGCACCGTTTTCACCTATAAGTCCAACAATACATCCTCTAGGAATCGAAAAAGAAACATCACTAACTTTAAATTTGGAATTCTTGTAGTTTACATTTAAATTATTCACCTCTAAAATAGTATTCTTATCTAAATTCATTTTATATTTCTCCATTATCATCTAACTTCAATAAAATAATTTCTTTAATTTCTTTGGAATCAATTCCAACCTCAATACCAAATTTAATAACCTCATCAATTTTTTTTTCAAGTTGATTCCGTATACTATCTTCAATAAAATCTGAACTCAATTTAGAAATTATAGTCCCCTTACCAACAACAGAGTTAATTAAATGTTGTGATTGAAGTAATTCGTATGCTTTTTTTACTGTAATAATACTTACACCAAGATCTTTTGCAAGAACTCTAATTGCTGGTAAAGAAGCACCTGGGGGAAGGTCCCCACTTAATATTTTATTACTAATTTGCTTAAATATTTGCTCATAAATTGGCACTTTGGAATGATATGAAATTAATATTTCTAACACTTCTCCTCCTAAAAAAAATTATTTACCATCTTATCACAGCAAAAAAGTACTCCAACCAAGATGATAAATAATTTAAGTCTACAATGTATTTAAGAACAATAAAATATACAATAAGTTTTTAATTTGAAAATAATTCTGACTTATTTTTTACATCCCCAGCCACAAGATCTATTACAAGATAAAAACGTAGTGACTGCAGAAACCGTAGGTAAACAAATTTTAAGAGTTGCAGAAATAACAGGTGATACTGACTGAGGTTTAACTGATCCATCATCAGAACCACCAAATTCAGCTAAACGTTCAAGTTCTACAAAATCAATTTTAGTATTCTTTTCCATGATAAGCCTGTCGCTGGCTCTTGTACACATCTCCGAGCCCACGAGACCAGAGAGTAGAGAGTATTGCGGCTTGTTGGTGTAAAAAAAAATGGGG
>NZ_JACLQV010000005.1:0-167627 GCF_016648915.1 Streptococcus sp. 3.1
GGACTAGATATTATAAAATTAAACCGCCTATTTGTATCGTAAACACTATTAATAATAGGATTTTGTCTATCAAATATTTTGATATTAAAAAGTATTTGAATTTAAGAATCTAATCGAATTTAAAGGAATGCGTGTTTTTATGAGATATCTCAAATTGACATGGTTCTTTCTTTTGTTAGAATATGAACATAACTAAATATAGAAGGACGTAATTTAAATGGGGAAAAAGGAATTACAACGTTATTCACTCAGAAAGTCTAGCCTTGGTGCGGCTTCTGTTCTTTTGGGGACTGCAGTTCTTGCAGTAGGAGCTTCAAATGCAAGCGCTGATGAGGTAGCAACAACTACAGATTCAGCAACACCAGCAGTTGAAGCAACAGATGCTGTTGAAGAAAACACTTCAGCCGTAGCAGATTCAACTGAAAAGAAAGTTGTTAACGTTACTGAAGAAGGCAACACAACTGTTACAACGAGTGAAGTAACAAATACAAGCTTAGAAGCTGCAAAAACAGCTGCAACTAACGAAGGGGTTGAGGTTAAGGAAGAACCTGCTCAAACCAAAGAAACTGTTGAAGCAGCTGCTGCAGATAATAAAGCACAAGCAGAGAAAATCAATACAGTCGTTTCTGATTATAAAGCGGCTAAAGAACAATACAAGTCAGATAAAGCTGACTATGATAAAGCAAAAGCAAACTATGATGCCAAATTAGCTGAGAAAGCACTTGCTGATAAAACAAATGCTGAAGCTCAGGCTAAATATGATACTGAAAAAACAGCTTATGATAAAGCTTCAGAGCAATACCAAATTGCTAAGCAAGCTTATGACTCAGCTCTTTCAGAGTACAAGACTAAGAAAGTTACTTATGATGCTAAGGTAGCAGAAAAAGAAGCCGCTGATAAAGAAAATGCGCTTTCTGCAGCTAAATACCAAGCAGAATTGGCAACATATAACCAAGCAAAAGCTGATTATGAAGCAGCTCTTGCTCAGTACAATAGCGATAAAGCCAAATACAACGCTGAAAAAGCTAGCTATGATAATAAAGTAGCTGAAAAAGTTGTTACTGAGAAACGTAACGCTGAAGCTGAAGCTAAATATCAAACTGAGCTAGCAGCATACAATGAAGCAAAAGCTAAATATGATGTAGAAAAAGCAGCATATGACAAGAATCTTGAACTTTATAACGCTAAGAAAACAGCTTATGAAGCAGATCTTGAAACAAAACAAGCTATTGAAAAATACAATGCAGATGCTAAAGCTAAATACGAAGCTGCCTTGGTTGTCTACAATGAGCAAAAAGCTAAATATGACCAAGAGTACCTTGAGTATCAAAACAAATTAGCTGTCTACCAAACAGCACTTAAACAATACCAAGATGCTAAAACAGCTTACGATAAATACATGAATGATCCTGTATATCGTAACCTTAAAGATGCTGAAGTTGTTCAAGAATTGACTTTCCAACGTGAAAACGATGCGACACACAAAGTTGAAGGTGTAAGCAACTACTTGACAAAAGAAGCACAAGAGCGTCTTAACACAAGTAATGTTTTCCAATATGACTCTAACAAGTTACAAGCATCTGACATTGTTTCAAATAGCCCTTGGACAAACACTGAAGACGAGTGGATTCAAGTTAAAGAAGGTGACAAATTTGTTGTTACTTATGATGGTTTGAACCAATCAAGCATGCTTGTTGAAAATGAAGCATCAGCAATCAAACGTGTTGTATACCGTTACGAAATCGTTAGACTTCCATCAAACGACGGAAAAGGTATCGCGAAAATCAGTAAGGATCCAACAGTAACTATGACAGTTGGAGCGTCAACTGATCAAGATAAACCGGTTAAAGTAGCTGTAGATGTTGAGTTTTACGATAAAGATGGTAAAATGTTCAACCTTAGTGAGCGTAATGCTATCGTAGCACTTAACTCACTTAACCACTGGAACGGTGCAGCTTATGTTGAAACATCTGAGCGCCCACGTCCACTTACAGTAGAAGCGAAAGACGTTAATGGTAATACTGTTCGCGGTACTTACAATCCTTACGCAGATGGTTCTACTTTGGCAATCCAAAACGGTGAAGTTGTTACAAAATCTGGTTACGCAGATTTTGGTGGAGCTACAGTTAACATTTCAGATGAGAACCCACTTAAGGTAGTGGTTCCTATCACTGACTGGAATGGTTCAGAATGGGTTGTCTCACGTGAAATTCCAACTGATGTAACAACTCTTAATGCTTCAGGTAGTGGTAATGGCCACGCTCTTGGTAACCAAGATTATACGTTTGGTGATAAAGATGATGTTATTGGTTCATACAGTGTTTCTGCTGAAACTGGTTTGATTACATTCACACCTAAGAAAAAATACCAATCAACACGCCACCAAGAATATGTAAATATTGGTGATAACCAATTCATCGCTATTCCAAAATCATCAGTTACTTATGATGCTGCCACTAAAGAAGTAACATCTGTCAATGATAACCAATACATTGACCACGGTGCAGTCTTTAATGGTGAGACAACATCAGAATTGACAGGTTGGGATAACGCTGATTCACCTTACCTCTACTATGGAGGTGCAGGTATCAAGATGACTAATGGTCACTTGGTATTTACTGCTGAAGGTGCAAATGCTGATGGTGCACCAACAGTTTATTGGTTCGCAATCAACTCTAACCTTGGTTTGCCTAAGAATCCAGGTGAAAAACCTGAAGAACCTAAGGCACCAACACCACCAACAGCACCGGTTAAACCAGTCGTTAAAACAGTTGGTATCAATCCACAAGAACCAACACCACCAACACCTCCAAAAGAGCCAGTGGCACCAACGCCACCAACTCCAGAGGTAGTTGAAGTTCCTGGTAAACCACAAGAACCAACACCACCAACAGGTCCAACAGCACCAACGCCACCAACACCAAAAGTGGTTGAAGTTCCAGAAAAACCGGTTGAACCAACACCACCAACAGGTCCAACGGCCCCAACGCCACCAACACCAAAAGTAGTTGAAGTTCCTGCTAAACCAGTAGAACCTAAAACTCCTGAAAAACCAAGTGTTGTATGGCACAAGAACTATGTCGTTGAGAGAGAGTCTCACGTGGTACCACCAACACCACCGACTACTCCACCAACACCTGTTACTCCTCCAACTCCAGTGACACCACCAACTACACCAACTCCAGATACTGAAGTTCCTGTAGTGCCTCAAGCTGAGTTGCCACAAACTGGTGAGCACACTAGCAATGCTGGATTTATTGGACTTCTTTCAATGATTTTTGCAGCCTTTGTAGGATTCTTCAAACGTCGTAAAAAAGATTAAGTGGTGCTATTAAATTAGTTCCCCATCAAAACTAGATTCTATTTAGGATCTAGTTTTTATTTTTGCTCGTTTTTCCTCCCTCATATTATTTCTATTTACTGGTGAAACATGTTATAATTGTTTTGAACGACTATTTTAGAAAGATGCAAGGAGACGAGCATGGAAGAACTTAAGAAAATCGCTGGTGTAACCGCTGCCAAATATGTTGAAGATGGAATGGTTGTTGGACTCGGTACAGGGTCAACAGCCTACTTCTTTGTAGAGGAAATTGGCCGTCGTATTAAGGAAGAAGGTCTTAGTGTTGTTGGTGTAACGACATCAAGTCAAACCACTAAACAAGCTGAAGGCTTAGGCATTCCTTTGAAGGCAGTGGATGACATTGACAGTATTGATGTTACTGTTGATGGAGCCGACGAAGTAGACCCTCAACTCAACGGGATTAAAGGTGGCGGTGGCGCCCTTTTGATGGAAAAAATCGTCGCTACACCTACAAAAGAATATATCTGGGTGGTTGATGAGTCTAAAATGGTTGATCAATTAGGTGCTTTCAAACTACCAGTTGAAGTGGTTCAATATGGTGCTGACCGTCTGTACCGTGTCTTTGAGTCTAAGGGCTATAAGCCATCATTCCGACTTACGGAACAAGGTGACCGCTTTGTTACAGATATGAAGAACTATATCATCGATCTTGATTTAGGTAAGATTGAAAATCCAGTAGCTCTTGGTGAAGAACTAAAAGCTATGACAGGGGTTGTCGATCATGGATTGTTCAATGGCATGGTTAATAAAGTCATCGTTGCAGGAAAAGACGGTGTTAAGGTCGTTGAAGTTAAGGCCTAGTCCGATTTTTATTCCCCTCACTTTTAATGAGGAAAACTAATTAATTATTTTCAAACTATTAAATAATATAGAAAGGCAAGAGGTAATTTCGAAAAGATTTTAGCTCTTTGTGGTGTTGTTATGTCCAAATTTAACCGAATGCATTTAGTCGTTCTTGATTCAGTAGGAATTGGTGCTGCTCCAGATGCCAATGACTTTGTCAATGCAGGTGTGCCAGACGGTGCTTCAGATACCCTTGGTCACATCTCTAAATCTGTAGGATTGAATGTGCCAAATATGGCTAAGCTTGGTCTAGGAAATATTCCTCGTGAAACACCTTTGAAAACAGTACCAGCAGAGAGCAACCCAACTGGTTATGCAACAAAATTGCAGGAAGTTTCTCTTGGTAAAGATACGATGACTGGTCACTGGGAAATCATGGGTCTCAATATTACTGAACCTTTTGATACTTTCTGGAACGGATTCCCAGAAGAAATTCTCACTAAAATTGAAGAATTCTCAGGACGTAAAGTCATTCGTGAAGCTAATAAACCATACTCAGGTACGGCTGTTATTGAAGACTTTGGACCTCGTCAAATGGAAACTGGTGAATTGATTATTTACACTTCAGCTGACCCAGTTCTTCAAATTGCCGCACACGAAGACGTTATTCCTTTGGCTGAATTGTATCGTATTTGTGAATATGCACGTTCAATTACTCTTGAGCGTCCAGCTCTTCTAGGGCGTATCATTGCTCGTCCTTACGTTGGTGAACCTGGAAACTTCACTCGTACGTCTAACCGTCGTGATTTGGCTGTTTCACCATTTGCACCAACTGTTTTGGATAAATTGAATGAAGCTGGTATCGATACTTATGCCGTTGGTAAAATCAATGATATTTTCAATGGAGCTGGTATCAACCACGATATGGGACACAACAAATCAAATAGCCATGGTATTGATAATTTGATTAAAGCTATGACTTCTGAAGACTTCAAACATGGTTTCTCATTCACAAACTTGGTAGACTTTGATGCCCTTTATGGACATCGTCGTGACCCACATGGATATCGTGATTGCTTGCACGAATTTGACCAACGTTTGCCTGAAATCATTGCTGCTATGCGTGAAGATGATCTCTTGATGATTACTGCAGACCACGGAAATGATCCAACTTATGCAGGTACAGACCATACTCGTGAGTATATTCCTTTCTTGGCTTATAGCCCATCATTCAAAGGAAATGGACTTATTCCAGTAGGTCATTTCTCTGACATCTCAGCAACTGTCGCTGAAAACTTTGGTGTAGATAAAGCCATGATTGGTGAAAGCTTCTTGGATAAACTTATCTAAAATGAAGCGCTATGCATTTTTGGTTCGTGGGATAAACGTTGGTGGTCGTCACAAGGTAGTCATGGAGGAATTTTGTCGTGAATTAGAAGAACTCGGTATGTCACATGTTTCTTCCTATATAAATAGTGGAAATCTTTTCTTTGATTCTACCTTGATGAAAGAGGAACTCCTCTTAGTTTTAGAGGAATTTCTAAATAAGGCTTATCCATTTATTAAGGTATTTTCTCTTTTTACTCTTGAAGATTATCAAAATGAAGTAGCCTCATTACCTAAGTGGTGGGAAGATGATTTCTATAGAAAAGACGTCCTCTTATTCACTGAAAGACTTGATAAGACCGAAATGAAGAAGATTATTAACTCTTTAGAGTTGAAAGATGAAATACTTCATTTTGGTCAACTTGGTGTCTACTGGGTAAAGTATGATAAATCAACTTATAGCCAAACGACTTATCATAAGAAGTTATTGAAAACACCTTTTTATCCTGATATAACCATTCGAAATGCGAGAACTTTTTCAAAAATTGGTCACTTTTTAAGAATGAAATAAAATTAAGGGAGAAATAACATGTCGCTACTTGAAAAAATTAGAGTTACTCAAGCCTTCTTGGAAAGCAAAGGAATTGAAAAACCTGAATTTGGTTTGATTTTAGGTTCTGGACTTGGTGAGTTGGCTGAAGAAGTTGAAGACGCAATTGTCATTGACTATGCGGATATTCCAAACTGGGGACAATCAACGGTTGTCGGTCATGCTGGAAAACTTGTTTACGGAACTTTGTCTGGACGTAAGGTTTTGGCTCTTCAAGGGCGTTTCCATTTTTATGAAGGAAATCCGCTTGAAGTCGTTACTTTCCCTGTACGTGTTATGAAAGCTCTTGGATGTGAAGGAGTTGTTGTAACCAATGCAGCAGGTGGTATCGGCTTTGGCCCTGGTACTTTGATGGCCATCACTGACCACATTAACATGACTGGTCAAAACCCATTGATCGGTGAAAACTTGGATGATTTTGGTCCACGTTTCCCTGATATGTCTAAAGCTTACACACCTGAATACCGTGAAACCGCTCATAAAGTGGCTGATAAACTTGGTATCAAATTGGATGATGGTGTTTATATCGGTGTGACTGGTCCAACTTATGAAACTCCAGCTGAAATCCGTGCTTATAAGACACTTGGTGCAGATGCTGTTGGGATGTCTACAGTTCCTGAGGTTATTGTTGCAGCTCACTCTGGTTTGAAAGTTCTTGGTATCTCATGCATTACTAACCATGCAGCTGGTTTCCAAGAAGAATTGAACCACGAAGAAGTGGTGGAAGTGACTGAGCGCGTCAAAGGAGACTTCAAAGGATTGCTAAAAGCGATTCTTGCTGAACTCTAAAAAGGAATAATTGATGTCAAACTTAATGAATAATCCATTATTTCGTATCGTTCGTGGAGTTTTTATAATTGCTTTCCTGACCATGGTTTGGTTGGTTATATTTTCTGCTATAGATACAAGTGGTAGTGATATAAACTATGAACCGTTTCAAGGCGCATCTATAGTATTTGCAATTTTTAGCTACATGATAATAGCATTTCTATTTCAATACCATAAAGCTGTTAACTTAAAAGAATTGATCAAATCTTCATACAGTGCAATTGAAATTAAAGAAAAATATGTGGAAAAGCTAATTGCGCAACTTCGTGAATTAACTGATAAGATTGTAGACCATGAGTTAAAAATGTCTGTTAGAAAAAATGTTTCAGAATTGTTAGAGGAAAAAAAGTCTGTCAACAATTTGACTAACGATGAAAACAAAGCTAATCATTCAGAATCTAAGCGGAAGTCTTACGGTGAGTCTGGTAATTTTTCTAAACATGAATACTCTACTAAACTAGAGGAAACGAAGAATAAAATTATTGAGGAAATCGAAAGAGATACAAATATTACCGCTGATCAAAGTATAAAGGATTTGATTGCTGAGATTAAAGAGTCAGAAGTACTTGTTGCTAATCAAAAATTATACTACAATGAAATGGTGTCGCAATATAATAAAACAATTTACAGTTTGCCACTTGCTTTGTTAAGAACAACTTTAGGTCATTCAGAGATAAACTACTTATAACATAGAACAAAATCATTAAGACTAGAATATAGTTAAAAAGGTCAAAGAATGAAAGCTAGTTTTAGTTTTTCTAATTCAGCACGAGATTGCCTTACTATGAAATAAAAACAAAGAAGGGATTGACCCTACTCTAAAGACAGTAGGAAAAGTTGGTTAAAGCAATTTTAGCCATACTCTAATATATGGGTAGTAAAGAGAGAAAGAGTTTGACTTGGCTCCCCAAGTCGATTAGGTTAAGTTTAGCTGTTTTGACAACCGGAATAGCTTCTGGTTTGATTGGTATTCTTTGCCATTATCTTTTAGATTTTATAAAATTTCTTACTTTTGGCAATGATACGACAGATCTCTTGTTACAATTTAATTCTGTAAGTGCTTATCGACGCTTCGTAGTTATAGTGGTAGCTGGTGTCTTAGCTAGCATCTTTTGGTATTTCCTTCAGCGTCGAGTCTCCCTTCTTTCCATTAGAAAGGCTAAGCAACTCGTTGGCAAGAAGAGTCCAAATTTTCTTGGCCAAAGTCTACATGCTTTGGTGCAAGTAGCAATCGTTGGAGCAGGTGCTTCAGTAGGCAAGGAAGCAGCTCCACGAGAATTAGGTGCCTTATGTGCTGGCAGTTTATCAAAAAAACTGGGTTTAGAAATTCCTGAAAGACAACTCATGATTGCATGTGGTGCAGGAGCAGGTTTAGCTGCGGTTTACCAAGTTCCCTTTGCCAGTATACTGTTTGTTTTGGAAACTTTGGGAGTTGCTTGGAAACTGAAAAACATTGGTATCATTCTTGTGACAACCTATTTGTCAGCTTATTGTGCTCGTCCAATTGTTGGTGGGAAAGCTATATATTTAGTTGATAAAGTAAGCTTACATCCTACTAGTTTGATACAGATTCTTGTTTTGACGCTGTTTGTAACTCCGCTTGCTCTTATATTTAAAGTTTTAGCTAAAAAGGCGAGTAAAAGTCGTATAACAGATAAACATATTCTCTGGACCATGCCCGTCTCTTTTATAATATTAGGTGGTATTGTAGCTTTCTATCCTATAATCATGGGAAATGGTCAGGTTCTAGCACAATGGATGTTCTCTGGAGGAACTTCGGAATACCTTCCGATTTTGCTGGTAATCAAAGGGCTTATTGTGTGCTTGTTGCTATGGTCAGGTACTTATGGAGGGACACTGACGCCTTCGTTTACTTTAGGTGTCGGATCGGGTTTCTTATTAACAAGGTGTCTTGAGACTTTTGGTTTGTCCCTAAATCCTAATCTAGGAATGTTACTTGGCGCAACCATTTTTTTAGTAACAACTTTGGATGCTCCTCTGACGGGAATAGCCTTAGTTCTAGGTTTTACCGGTCAAGGAGGGCTGGTAGCAGTTCCTCTAATCTTAGCGGGTCTACTATCAAGGATAATTAATAATAGATGGAAGAAAAAACAATGAATATTCATTTTATCTTACACGAAACGTTTGAAGTTCCAGGAGCCTATTTAAAATGGGCTCAAGACCGTGGGCATAATATCACATCAACCAAGGTATATGAGGAAGAGGTCCTTCCTGAAACCGTTGAAGGTATTGATTTTCTAATTGTGATGGGTGGTCCTCAGTCACCTGATGAGGATCGTCAGACCTTTCCTTATTATGACCCAAATGCTGAGATTGCATTTATGCAAAAAGCAATTGCTGCTGATATCTATATTGTTGGTGTATGTTTGGGAGCTCAGCTTCTGTCTGTAGCCTATGGTGGTAAGTATGAGCATAGTCCAGAACGCGAAATTGGTGTGTTTCCAATAACACTTACGGATGATGGATTAGCTGATGAGCATGTCAAAGGTTTTGGCACAACTCTCAATACTGGCCACTGGCATGGTGATATGCCTGGATTGACTGATAATGCAGTTGTTCTTGCTACTAGTCAAGGTTGTCCACGTCAAATTATTCGCTTTAGTCCTAAACACTATGCCTTCCAAGCACACCTAGAGTTTGATTCCCAAGCTATTGATTTGCTCATAGCTGCGGATGGCGAAGAACACTTGCGTAAGCAAAATAAGGAGTTACCTTTTGTTCAAACACCTGAACAATTGCGTACCAACGATTATTCAGAAATGAACAAGAAGTTATATGATTTTCTTGATTCATTGACTCAAGCTTAATCCACTTTTAAAAAAGTAATAATTTATCAACTATATAATAGTGGATAAATTATTTAAAAATAAAAATTAAGAATGGTAGATAGTGTGTTCAGGTTGCTCTTTTACCATCAAAAAATAGAAAGGACGGGTTAACTGTATTCACTAAAATGAATACGGGCGGAGAACGAAGTAAAAAGATAAACTGTCTAGCATTTATAAGGCGTCGTCAGTTTCCTATTATTACTTTGTTCTCTGTCGCCTCTCCTGTATATAAAAAATGAAAGGAAGGGTAGTTCGGGTTTGAAACTGAACCCGGGCTAGAGGCTGTGTAAAAAAGATAAATCCTCCTAGATGCGAAGCATCTTTGTCGGATTTCCTATTTTTACTTTGCCTCTTTAACGCCCTTGGTATCTTATATTATGTCTATCCATATTGCTGCTAAGCAAGGTGAAATTGCTGATAAAATTCTCCTACCTGGAGATCCTTTACGTGCGAAATTCATTGCCGAGAATTTCCTCGAAGACGCTGTATGTTTCAATGAAGTTCGTAATATGTTTGGTTACACAGGAACATACAAAGGTGAACGTGTCTCAGTAATGGGAACTGGAATGGGGATGCCATCTATCTCTATCTATGCTCGTGAGCTTATTGTTGACTACGGGGTTAAAAAATTGATTCGTGTGGGAACTGCTGGTTCATTGAATGAGGATGTTCACGTTCGTGAGTTAGTTCTAGCGCAAGCGGCAGCGACAAACTCTAACATTATTCGTAACGATTGGCCACAATACGATTTCCCACAAATTGCAAGTTTCAATCTCTTAGATAAGGCTTACCACATTGCTAAAGAGCTTGGTATGACTACACATGTTGGTAATGTCTTGTCTTCTGACGTCTTCTATTCGAACTATGGTGAAAAGAACATCGAGCTTGGTAAATGGGGTGTGAAAGCTGTAGAAATGGAAGCAGCAGCACTTTACTACCTTGCGGCTCAACACCAAGTAGATGCTCTTGCCATCATGACTATTTCTGATAGTTTGGTTAATCCAGATGAGGACACAACAGCTGAGGAACGTCAAAATACTTTCACTGACATGATGAAAGTTGGTCTTGAAACACTAATTGCAGACTAGTTTGTAAAAGGACGCCATTTGGTCGTCCTTTTGTGTTGTAGCTAATATCTGTTCGAAGTGACAATAGGTTAAAATTTTTCAAACTACTATAAAAAAATAAAAATATTCGGAAGAAAGATGCTTTTAAGGAATAAGTAAATATCCGACAATTTAAAAAACAACCGCTAAAAATGTGAAAAACAACTTACAAAACAATGAAAAATGATAGAAATTAAATGCTTGATATCATAATGAAAAACGGTTTCTTCTTTTTTAAAAAGAATGACAATTGAAATGAAGTTATAGTAATGTTATAATAATAATGGGAAATGTCTAATTTTAATTTATAGGAGCAATTTATATGAGTTCGCGTACGAATCGTAAGCAAAAACGTACGAGTAATAGATCGTGGGGGATGGTCAACATTGGGTTGACCATTCTGTATGCTATTTTAGCATTGGTCTTATTATTCACCATGTTCAATTATAATTTCCTATCCTTTAGGTTTTTGAACATCATTATCACTATTGGTTTGTTGGTAGTTCTTGCTATTAGCATCTTCCTTCAGAAGACTAAGAAATCACCACTAGTGACAACGGTTGTATTGGTTATCTTCTCGCTAGTTTCTCTGGTTGGTATTTTTGGTTTTAAACAAATGATTGACATCACTAACCGTATGAATCAGACGGCAGCATTTTCTGAAGTAGAAATGAGCATCGTGGTTCCTAAGGAAAGTGACATCAAAGATGTGAGCCAGCTTACTAGCGTACAGGCACCTACTAAGGTTGATAAGAACAATATCGAGACCTTGATGTCAGCTCTCAAAAAAGATAAAAAAGTTGATGTTAAAGTTGAAGATGTTGCCTCATATCAAGAAGCTTATGATAATCTTAAGTCTGGCAAATCTAAAGCTATGGTCTTGAGTGGCTCTTATGCTAGCCTATTAGAGTCTGTCGATAGTAATTATGCTTCAAATCTAAAAACAATTTATACTTATAAAATTAAAAAGAAGAATAGCAACTCTGCAAAACAAGTAGATTCAAAAGTCTTCAATATTTATATTAGTGGTATTGATACCTACGGTTCAATTTCAACAGTGTCACGTTCAGATGTCAATATCATTATGACCGTTAACATGAACACACATAAGATTCTCTTGACGACCACTCCACGTGATGCGTACGTTAAGATTCCTGATGGAGGGGCAGACCAGTATGATAAATTAACCCACGCAGGTATTTATGGCGTTGAAACATCTGAAAAAACTCTGGAAAATCTTTATGGCATTAAGATTGATTACTATGCACGTATTAACTTCACATCTTTCCTTAAGTTGATTGACCAACTTGGTGGTGTGACAGTTCATAATGATCAAGCCTTCACGAGTCTTCACGGGAAGTTTGATTTCCCAGTTGGAGATATCCAAATGAATTCTGAACAAGCCCTTGGCTTTGTTCGTGAGCGTTATAGTTTGGATGGAGGAGACAATGACCGTGGTAAGAACCAAGAGAAAGTGATTTCTGCTATTGTAAACAAGTTAGCTTCACTAAATTCTGTATCAAACTTTACTTCAATCGTTAACAATCTTCAAGACTCTGTTCAAACGAATATGTCTCTAGATACCATTAATGCTCTGGCCAATACACAACTTGATTCAGGTTCTAAATTTACGGTGACTTCTCAAGCAGTAACAGGTACAGGTTCAACCGGACAATTGACCTCTTATGCTATGCCAAATTCTAGTCTCTACATGATGAAACTGGATGATTCTAGTGTGGAAAGCGCCTCTCAAGCAATCAAAAATTTGATGGAGGAAAAATAAGTGATTGACGTTCACTCACATATTGTTTTTGATGTTGATGATGGTCCTAAAACTTTAGAAGAAAGTCTTGACCTCATTGGCGAAAGCTATGCGCAAGGAGTGCGTACGATTGTTTCAACATCCCATCGTCGTAAGGGAATGTTTGAAACCCCAGAGGATAAAATCTTTGCAAACTTTTCTAAGGTAAAAGAAGAAGCAGAAGCACTTTATCCAGACTTAACTATTTGTTATGGTGGTGAACTTTATTACACCTCAGACATTGTGGAGAAGCTTGAAAAGAATCTCATTCCACGCATGCACAACACTCAATTTGCTTTGATTGAGTTTAGTGCTCGCACCTCTTGGAAAGAAATTCATACTGGGCTTAGCAATGTTTTACGAGCAGGGGTGACACCAATTGTTGCTCATATTGAGCGCTATGATGCCCTCGAAGAAAATGCTGACCGTGTTCGAGAAATCATCAACATGGGGTGCTATACTCAAGTTAATAGCTCTCATGTTCTAAAACCAAAGCTCTTTGGAGATAAAGATAAAGTAAGAAAAAAACGTGTTCGTTATTTCTTGGAGAAAAATTTGGTTCATATGGTTGCTAGTGACATGCATAATCTTGGTCCAAGACCACCATTTATGAAAGATGCTTACGCTATTATCGAAAAGACTTACGGAACGAGACGTGCTCGTAACCTTTTTATCGAAAATCCACAAACACTACTTGAAAATCAATATATATAGGAGAAACTATGACTCAGGAAAACACGAAGCGTGTTGAAATCGATGTACTTGCACTATTGCAAAAACTTTGGACTAAAAAAGTATTTATTTTATTTACAGCCTTTTATGTCGCTGTCTTTGCCTTCTTGGGAACTTACTTCCTCATTCAGCCAACATATACATCGTCTACACGTATTTATGTGGTTAATCAAGCTAATGATGGCAAAAACCTTTCTGCTCAAGATTTGCAGGCCGGTACATTTTTGACAAAAGACTACAAAGAAATTATTACATCAAACGATGTCTTGTCAGAAGTTATCAAAGATGAAAAGTTGAATATGACAGAAGCAGAACTTGCTAAAATGATTTCAGTTAATATTCCTACTGATACTCGTCTTATTTCAATTTCTGTTAATGCTAAAACTGGTCAAGATGCGCAAACACTTGCCAATAAGGTTCGTGAAGTTGCTTCAGAAAAAATCAAGAACGTGACAAAAGTTGAAGATGTTACAACGCTTGAAGAAGCTAAATTGCCAGAGTCACCATCTTCACCAAATATCAAACGTAATGTGCTTCTTGGAGCAGTGCTTGGAGGATTCCTTGCAGTGGTTGGTGTATTGGTACGTGAAATCCTAGATGATCGCATTCGCCGTCCAGAAGATGTGGAAGATGCCCTTGGAATGACACTTCTTGGAATTGTCCCTGATACAGATAAAATTTAAGGAGAAGAAATGCCTCTATTAAAGTTAGTAAAATCTAAAGAAAACTTTGCCAAACAAACAGAAGAGTATTACAATGCCATTCGCACAAATATTCAATTTTCTGGTGCTCAGATGAAAGTGATTGCGGTTAGCTCTGTTGAAGCTGGTGAAGGAAAATCAACGACATCTGTTAACTTGGCGATTTCATTTGCTAGTGTTGGGCTCCGAACACTTCTCATTGATGCGGATACCCGTAACTCTGTTTTGTCAGGTACATTTAAATCAAATGAGCCTTATAAAGGCCTTTCAAATTTCCTTTCTGGAAATGCTGATTTAAATGAAACGATTTGCCAAACTGATATTTCTGGTTTAGATGTCATTGCATCTGGTCCTGTACCACCTAATCCAACAAGTCTTTTGCAAAATGACAATTTTAGACATTTGATGGAAGTTGCTCGTAGTCGTTATGATTATGTCATAATTGATACGCCACCAATTGGTTTGGTCATTGATGCTGTTATTATTGCCCATCAGGCTGACGCTAGTCTTTTGGTTACAGCAGCTGGGAAAATCAAACGTCGCTTCGTAACTAAGGCTGTTGAACAATTGGAACAAAGTGGTTCTCAGTTCTTAGGTGTCGTCCTTAATAAAGTGGATATGACAGTTGATAAGTATGGATCATATGGTTCTTATGGCTCATATGGTGAGTACGGGAAAAAATCAGACCAAAAAGAAGGTCATTCAAGAGCACATCGTCGTAGAAAAGGATAGCATTAATGGGGATGATGCGGCTCCTTATACCTTAACAGATTAAAAAGGGGTTTAGAGTGAAAGAAAAACAAGAAATTCGTCGCATTGAAATTGGTATTATACAGTTGGTTGTGGTTGTTTTCGCAGCCATGGTAGCTAGTAAAATACCTTATACAGAGATTACCCAAGGAAGCATTGTCCTTTTAGGTGTCGTACATGTAGTGTCTTACTATATCAGTAGTTATTATGAAAATCTTAAGTATAGAGGCTACTTGGATGAACTCATTGCAACTGTCAAATATTGTTTCATATTTGCTCTAATTGCAACTTTCCTCTCATTTTTTGCAGATGGAAGTTTTTCAATCTCACGTCGCGGACTTCTTTACGTCACCCTGATTTCAGGTGTTCTCTTATACGTTACAAATACTGTTCTTAAGTATTTCCGCTCATCAATTTATACACGTCGTAAAAGTAACAAGAATATTCTCTTGATTTCTGATCAGGCACGTCTTGAAAATGTTTTGTTTCGTATGAAAGACAATATGGATGGTAGGATTACAGCCGTTTGTGTCTTGGATAATCCTTATTTCACTGATCCTTTTATCAAGAGTGTTAAACCTGAAAATTTGATTGAATATGCGACACACTCAGTAGTAGACCAAGTTTTGATTAATCTGCCAAGTGAGCAGTACAAGATTTGGGATTATGCGTCACCATTTGAACTTATGGGAATCCCAGTATCCATTAATTTGAATGCCCTTGAATTTATGAGTCAGGGTGAAAAACGTATCCAACAATTGGGTCCTTTCAAAGTTGTTACGTTTTCTACGCATTTTTATAGCTATGGAGATATCTTGGCGAAACGCTTCCTCGATATCTGTGGAGCTCTAGTTGGTTTGCTGCTCTGTGGTATTGTTGGAATCTTCCTTTATCCTCTTATTCGTAAAGATGGAGGACCAGCTATTTTTGCTCAAGATCGTGTGGGAGAAAATGGACGTATCTTCAAGTTTTATAAATTCCGTTCTATGCGTGTTGATGCGGAAGAAATCAAGAAGAATTTGATGGCACAGAATCAAATGTCTGGTGGTATGTTTAAGATGGACAATGATCCACGTATTACCAAAATTGGACATTTCATTCGTAAAACGAGTCTTGATGAACTTCCACAATTTTGGAATGTTCTAAAAGGTGATATGAGCTTGGTAGGAACACGTCCACCAACATTGGATGAGTACGAATCTTATACACCGGAACAAAAACGTCGCCTCAGCTTTAAACCAGGTATTACTGGTCTTTGGCAAGTAAGCGGTCGAAGTGAAATTACTGATTTTGATGAAGTTGTAAAACTAGACGTTGCTTATATGGACGGATGGACAATCTGGCGCGATATCAAAATATTATTGAAAACAATTAAAGTAGTAGTAATGAAGGATGGAGCAAAGTGATGGCTTTCTCCATTTCTTTTAATGGTGATTAAATGACAAAAACAGTTTATATCGTTGGTTCTAAGGGAATTCCAGCAAAATATGGTGGATTTGAGACCTTTGTTGAGAAGTTGACAGAGTTCCAACAAGACAAAGATATCCAATATTATGTAGCTTGTATGCGTGAAAATTCTGCTAAATCAGGAATTACAGCAGATACTTTCGAACATAACGGTGCTAAATGCTACAATATTGACGTCCCAAATATCGGGCCTGCACGTGCCATCGCTTATGATATCGCAGCTCTTAATAAGGCCATTGAGATTGCTAAGGAAAATAATGATCAAGCACCAATCTTCTATGTTTTGGCCTGCCGAATTGGTCCATTTATCTCAGGTATTAAAAAGAAAATCAAGGCTATCGGTGGTACCCTTATGGTTAACCCGGATGGTCATGAATGGCTTCGTGCAAAGTGGAGTCTTCCTGTTCGTAAGTATTGGAAAATTTCAGAGCAACTCATGGTTAAACATGCAGATCTCTTGATTTGTGATAGTAAAAACATTGAATCTTATATTCAAAATGATTATGCGAAGTATCGTCCTCAAACAACCTATATTGCCTATGGAACAGATACAACTAAATCTCGATTGACTAAGGTTGATGATAAGGTACGCACATGGTACTTCGAAAAGGGAGTTATTGAAAACAATTATTATCTTGTTGTAGGACGTTTTGTGCCTGAAAATAACTATGAGGCTATGATTCGTGGTTTTATGGCATCTAGCTCCGATAAGGATTTTGTTCTCATTACCAATGTTGAAGAAAACAAATTTTACGACAAGTTGCGCCAGGAAACTGGTTTTGACAAGGATCCTCGTGTGAAGTTTGTCGGAACTGTTTATGACCAAGAATTGCTCAAGTACATTCGTGAGAATGCCTTTGCTTATTTCCATGGTCATGAGGTAGGTGGAACCAATCCATCACTTCTTGAGGCGCTTGAGTCAACTAAGCTCAATCTCTTGTTGGATGTTGGCTTTAACCGTGAAGTCGGTGAAGATGGTGCTCTCTATTGGAAAAAAGACCAATTGGCAAGTGTCATTAATCAAGCTGAACAATTGGATGAACAAGCTATCGCAGACCTCAATCAAAAATCAAGTAAACGTATCGAAGAAGCCTTTACTTGGGAAAAAATTGTTACAGACTACGAGAAAGTATTTAAAGGATAGAAATGCAGAAAATTTTATATCTTCACGCTGGTGCCGAAATGTATGGTGCTGATAAGGTTTTGTTGGAGCTTATTAAAGGATTGGATAAAGAAGCCTTTGAGGCTCATGTCATCTTGCCCAACGATGGCGTCTTAGTGGGTGCATTGGAAGAGGTTGGTGCTAAGGTAAAAGTTATCGATTATCCAATCTTGCGCCGGAAGTATTTTAATCCTAAGGGAATTCTTGAGTATTTTGGCTCTTATAATCGTTATTCAAAGCAAATTGCTAAATATGCTAAGGAAAATGGCATTACTCTTATTCACAATAATACGACTGCGGTACTTGAGGGAATTTATCTCAAACGTAAGTTGAAACTTCCTTTAATTTGGCATGTTCACGAGATTATCGTCAAACCAAAAGCAATCTCTGATTTCATCAACTTTTTGATGGGACGTTATGCTGATACGATTGTGACAGTTTCAAATGCTGTGGCCAACCACGTGAAGCAGTCTCGCTTTGTAAAAAATGACCAAGTTCAGGTCATCTATAATGGTGTTGACAATGCCGTCTATCATGAAATGGATGCCAGCGCAGTTCGAGACCAGTTTGGTATCGCACAGGATGCTTTGGTTATCGGAATGGTTGGTCGAGTGAATGCTTGGAAAGGTCAAGGCGATTTCTTGGAAGCAGTGACTCCAATCTTAAAGGCTAATCCAAAAGCAGTAGCCTTTCTGGCAGGGAGTGCTTTTGAAGGTGAAGAGTGGCGTGTTGATGAGTTGGAAAAGGCAATATCAGACTCACCAGTAGCTGGACAAATCAAGCGTATCGATTATTATAGTAAGACAACAGAGCTCTATAATATGTTTGATATCTTTGTCTTGCCAAGTACCAATCCAGATCCCCTACCAACCGTAGTTCTCGAATCAATGGCTTGTGGCAAACCTGTAGTCGGCTACCGTCATGGTGGTGTCTGTGAAATGGTTAAGGAGGGTGAAAACGGTCTTCTTGCCACACCAAACCAGCCTGCAGAATTGTCTAAGGCCATCCAAGAATTGGCTGATAACACTGAGAAGAGAGAGCAATTTGGCAAGGCCTCTGTTAAACGCCAAAAAGAACTATTCTCTTTACAAAGTTATATTCGTAATTTCTCAGAACTATATAAGAAGTACTAATATGAACAGTGAAACACTAAAAAATAAATTAAAACCAATCGTTTATCCAATTATTAATTTTATTCCTAGACGAAGACTTAAGAATAAAAATTTTACGATCATTTGTGATAATTGTTGGGCTGGAAAAGTCTATCAGGAATTGGGCTTACCTTATCAAACTCCATTTGTAGGGATGTTTGTCTTTTCTCCTGATTACATCAAGATGCTAAAGAATTTAAAACACTATTTGAGTGGTAATATTCCTTTGACATTTGTTAAGGAATCGAAATACATCAAAGACTTTGATAATGCCTATCCTCTAGCACTTCTTGATGATATTGAACTTCATTTCCTGCATTATGCTGATGAAGAAGAAGCAACTCAAAAATGGAATCGTCGTTTAGAAAGAATACATTGGGATAATTTGTATTTCAAGTTCAATGATAATGATGCCTGTACTTACGAGCTGATGAAAGAGTTTGAAGAACTTCCATACAAGAGTAAGGTGATTTTCTCTTCGAAGAATTATAGTGAGCTACCTTCCTTGGTTCATTTTAAATCAGCAGAGAAGCAAGGGCATGTTGGGATTGATTTGAAAACTTACCACCGCTATTTTAATGCTGTTACCTGGTTGAATAAGGGTGGGGAAGATTTAACATAAAATAAAAATTTAGGTGAAGAATCCATGAAACCACTTTTAACTGTTGTCATTCCAGTTTATAATGTCGAAAAGTATTTAAAACGTTGCGTAGAAAGCGTACTTGTCCAAGGGTGGCATAATTATGATATTTTACTTGTAGATGACGGAAGTACTGATAGCTCTCCTCAAATCTGTGATGATTATGCTAAAGTTTATGACTTTATCTCAGTGATTCATAAAAAAAATGGAGGGCTTTCTGAAGCTCGCAATACTGGTATTTCACATGCTAAGGGTGATTATGTTTATTTCCCTGATTCTGATGACTGGCTTGAACCACAAACATTTAAAGAATTAGCAGAGGTGTTGGAATCCCAAGAGTTTGATATCGTTTCTTTTAACCGTGAGTTTGTGAAGGGTGAAGAAGATCCTATAGTTTCAGATCCATTAGTAACTCAAGTGTTTGAAGGTAAAGATGCTTTTGTCCAAGTGCTCAAGCATAGTTATATCACAGGTTTTGCCAACGACAAAGTTTATAAAAAGTCTCTATTTATTGATAATAATATTTCTTTTCCAAAAGGAAAATATTATGAAGACTTGGGAACGAATTACAAGCTTTTTCTTTCAGCTGAGAATGTCTTTGCTACCAATCAAAAGTATTATCACTATTTAATTGATAATCCTGATTCCATTACACAGTCTTGGAATGAGCAGAAGTTTAGTGATATGTTTGAATTTTATAAAGATATTTTCTATTCTGATTTTGTTCGTTCACAATTAAATCAAGAAGAATTACAAACTTCACAGCTATATTATGTGAATGGCTTGACTCATATGTTGGCAAGTTTATATAAATCTGAATTAGATAAAAAATATATAGACATTACTAATCAAGTGAAACAAGAGTTACTTAAGAATAGTGTTTCTCTTTCTCAAATGAAAAATCAACCAAATAAGTTAAAATATATACTGTTTAGACTTAAAGTATTAAAACTGGCTTTCAGTATTCAAAACATTTTCTGATATGATTTAGGAGTCTATTTTGAAATATTCTGTTATTATTCCAGTTTATAATGTTGAGAAATATATTGACCGTTGTTTAAAAAGTATTATTTCTCAGAACTATGATGACTTGGAAATTATAGTGGTAGACAATGGGTCTACGGATAGTAGTGGCAGTATTTGCGATACTTATGCTAACGAGTACTCAAATATCTCAGTCTATCATATTGAGAACCACGGTGTTGGTTCGGCACGTAATTTTGGCTTGTCCAAAGCCAGGGGAGAGTTTATCTACTTCGTTGATAGTGATGATTATCTTGTTGGTAATCTCTTTGCTGATTTTGCTGATAAGCTAGTGTTAGATATGGATTTGGCTGTTTTTAGTTATTACAATTCTTTTGAGGAAGATTTAACTGAGAAGCAGCGTACTGAAAAGTCACTTCCATTTAAAGGGAATTACGACAAGGATGGTTTTATCAAGATATTTAAAGAACTATTCCTATCGGATATGCTTTACACAGTTTGGAATAAGATATATCGCAGAGAATTTCTTCTTGAAAATAACCTCTCTTTTGAGCAGTATGAGTTAGGTGAAGATGTCCGCTTTAATCTTGATGTTTATCGTGAAGTCAACAAGATTTATCTTTCTCAAGATTCCTACTATGTTTATGTCATTGGTAGAAAAGGTTCTGCTATGTCGGGCTATAAACCCAAGCGTCTTCAGTATCAGCTTCAAGAATTGAAGATGGTTGATGATCTACTTTCTGACTGGAATTTGAATAGTTCAGGTTTTGATAAAACAATTAAGTCACGAATCTTAATGAGTAATATTTATAATATCTCCAAACAAAATACTCAAGTCAGTATAAAGTTAAAATATGTAAAGGATATTTGTGAAAATAAAGTCATCAAATCATTTATTTATACAGAAGAAAACGATTTGAAACCTTTCATAAAATATTTACTAAAACATAAAATGTACCGTACTGTTCTGTTTCTTAAAAAGGTTCAGGCGTTAATTAAAAGGAGTTAAAATGTTTCGTATTGAAGCAGAAAAATTATTAGTTGGTTTTGTATTAGCATTTATAGTAGCTGTAGATATGTTAGGTACAACTATGTTAGGTAGATTGGTTCCAACTATACCGAGTTCTATATCTGTACTTGTTTCTTTATGTTTGTTAATTCGTTTTAAAGACATTAAGAAATTTTCTATAAACTACTTGATTTTTGCACCTTTACTTCTAATTGTAGGCTTTCTTGTTGCTTTACAAATGAAGAATTATAGTTTCCTTGCTTATATGATTTTGCTTGTTTCTTTATATGATATGGACATGGATTTTATTTTAAAAGTCTATAGTGCAGTAGTGATTCCCTTTATATTAGGAACTGTACTATTATCATTAGTTCATGTTATTCCAAACTTGCAGTTCATACAAATGAGAAATACAGGTGTTGTGACCAGAAACTCATTTGGCTTCATTTATCCAACGGATTTTGCATCACATTGTTTTTATTTATATGTTGCTTTATGTTATCTAAATAGAAATCGTTTCCTTATTACCCGTTCAATTTTAGGATTAGGTCTTGCAGCATTTATTATTAAGTTTTGTGATGCTCGTTTGAATGCAATGTCTATTGTAATTTCAATCCTTATATTTGCTTTCTTTTATTTCAATAAAAATAAACATCGTATGATTTTTGGCATACTTCCAGTATCAATTTTAGCGTCATCTGGGATTATGTATTACTTAACGAAAAACTTTACATGGTCAAGTCCATTCTATGTTGCCGCTAATAATTTGGTTAGTATGCGGTTGAGACTAGGAAACGATGCCTTAAAAACTTATGCTGTACGTTTGTTTGGTAACCCAGAGGTAAAATTTATCGGTTACGGTGGTAAGACGGAATCAGTCTTAAGTTATAACTATGTAGATTCCTCATATATTCAGATGTTGTTCTATTATGGAAGTGTTGCAGTAATTCTTCTGGTTATATTATATTTAGTAAGATCTTGGGTTATCTATCGACAAGGAAATTACTTGATTTTAACTTTACTATCTTTGATTACATGGAATTGTATGATTGAAGCATTTTGGATTAGACCATCGTACAACATCTTTTTCTACATTTTATTTGCATCTACGACACTAGGAATTGCAAGTAAAAATGGGAGAGTAGAATGAAAGTTTTAAAAAATTACGCCTACAATCTTTCCTATCAATTACTGGTAATTGTTTTACCAATCATTACGACACCTTATGTTACTAGGATTTTTAGTTCAAAGGATTTAGGTACTTATGGTTACTTTAATTCGATTGTGACCTACTTTATTCTTTTGGCAACTTTAGGTGTTGCTAACTATGGTACTAAGGAGATTTCAGGACATCGAAAGGATATTCGTAAAAATTTCTGGGGTATTTATACCCTCCAATTGATTGCGACTATTTTGTCTCTTGTCTTGTATACATCATTATGTTTGTTCTTTCCTGGTATGCAAAATATGGTGGCTTATATCTTAGGATTAAGCTTGATATCGAAAGGAATGGATATTTCTTGGTTATTCCAAGGTTTGGAGGATTTTCGTCGTATTACCGCAAGGAATACAACGGTAAAGGTTTTAGGAGTTATTTCTATCTTCCTTTTTGTGAAAACACCTGGTGATTTGTATCTCTATGTTTTCCTATTGACCTTCTTTGAATTGCTTGGGCAATTAAGTATGTGGTTACCAGCGAGACCTTACATTGGAGAACCACAATTTGATTTATCCTATGCTAAGAAACATCTTAAACCTGTTATTTTGCTATTTCTCCCTCAGGTTGCCATTTCACTATACGTGACTTTGGATCGTACGATGTTGGGTGCCTTGTCATCTACCAATGACGTCGGTATTTATGACCAGGCATTGAAGATTATCAATATCCTCTTAACACTAGTGACGTCTTTAGGTAGTGTAATGCTTCCTAGGGTATCTGGTCTTTTATCTAGCGGAAATCATAAGGCCGTTAACAAGATGCATGAGTTGTCTTTCTTGATTTATAATCTTGTGATTTTCCCGATAATAGCAGGTCTCTTGATTGTTAATAAGGACTTTGTGAGTTTCTTCCTAGGGAAAGATTTCCAAGAGGCTTATCTTGCCATTGCTATTATGGTCTTTAGGATGTTCTTTATCGGTTGGACGAATATTATGGGAATCCAGATTCTGATTCCACACAATAAACATCGTGAGTTTATGCTCTCTACGACTATTCCGGCTGTTGTCAGTGTTGGACTTAATCTCTTGTTAATTCCTCCATTTGGCTTTGTTGGGGCCTCAATTGTATCAGTTTTAACAGAGGCTTTGGTATGGGTTATTCAATTGAATTTTTCAAGGAGATTCATCAAAGATGTGTCAATCCTTCCAGCCATGTCAAAAATTATCTTAGCATCAGTTGTCATGTATCTTGGACTCTTTGTCTTTAAGATGTTTGTGCAATTGAAACCAATGCTAAATGTAGCAGTAGATGGTCTTGTCGGTGCTATCATTTATATCGTCTTGATTATTGTCTTACGTGTCGTTGATATGAAAGACTTGAAGCAACAGTTAATGAAAAACTAAGGAGAAAAATATGTACGATTATCTTATCGTTGGTGCTGGTTTGTCTGGAGCAATCTTCGCACATGAAGCTACAAAACGTGGCAAAAAAGTAAAAGTGATTGACAAGCGTGATCACATCGGTGGCAATATCTACTGTGAAGATGTTGAAGGTATCAATGTTCACAAGTATGGTGCCCACATTTTCCATACCTCAAATAAAAAAGTTTGGGATTATGTCAACCAATTTGCTGAATTTAACAACTATATCAATTCACCAGTGGCGAATTACAAGGGTAGCCTCTACAATCTTCCCTTCAATATGAATACCTTCTACGCCATGTGGGGGACCAAGACTCCTCAAGAAGTCAAGGACAAGATTGCGGAGCAAACGGCGGATATGAAAGATGTTGAGCCCAAGAACTTGGAAGAACAAGCCATCAAGTTGATTGGTCCGGATATTTATGAAAAACTGATCAAGGGCTACACAGAAAAACAATGGGGACGTTCTGCAACAGACCTGCCTCCTTTCATCATCAAGCGTCTTCCGGTTCGTCTGACTTTTGATAACAACTACTTTAATGACCGTTACCAAGGAATTCCGATCGGTGGTTACAATGTCATCATTGAAAATATGCTTGGAGATGTAGAAGTAGAGCTTGGAGTTGACTTCTTTGCCAATCGTGAAGAGCTTGAAGCTTCAGCTGAAAAAGTTGTCTTTACAGGAATGATTGACCAGTACTTTGATTATAAACATGGTGAGTTGGAGTATCGCAGTCTTCGTTTTGAACACGAAGTCTTGGATGAAGAAAATCATCAAGGAAATGCCGTGGTTAACTACACAGAGCGTGAGATTCCTTATACTCGTATCATTGAGCATAAGCACTTCGAGTATGGTACACAACCTAAGACAGTTATCACACGTGAATACCCAGCCGATTGGAAACGTGGAGATGAACCATACTACCCAATCAATGATGAAAAGAACAATGCCATGTTTGCTAAGTACCAAGAAGAAGCTGAGAAAAATGACAAGGTTATCTTCTGTGGACGTCTTGCAGATTATAAATACTACGACATGCACGTGGTGATTGAGCGTGCCTTGGAAGTCGTAGAGAAAGAATTTAGTAAATGACAGAAGAAAAAATTGATATCGTTGTCCTCTGGGTAGATGGCAGTGACCCGGAGTTTATCCGTGAGAAACAAGAAGTAACAGGCCAAATCTCAGTTTCTAATGAATTAGTTGATGGAGATTTAAGATACCGTGAATTTGGAATTTTTAATTACTGGTTCCGAATGATTGAAAAACATGCCCCTTGGGTGAATAATGTTTACTTAGTTACCAACGGACAAAAACCTGACTGGTTGAACTTGGAGCATCCAAAACTCAGATGGATTACTCATAAGGAATTTATGCCTGAAGAGTATCTACCTACCTATAATTCAGCAGCAATTGAGCTTAATCTCCATCGTATCGAAGGCTTGTCGGAAAACTATCTCTATTTCAATGATGATGTGTACTTGATTAGGGATAGTCAACCTTCGGATTTTTATAAAAATGGTCAACCTAAGCTTTTTGCTGTATATGATGCTTTGGTTCCTTGGTCAGCTTATACAAATACATATTACAAAAATGTTGAGTTAATTTATCGTCATTTTCCTAATAAGAAGGCCCTAAAGTCCTCGCCTTGGAAATTTTTTAACTACCGCTATGGGCATTTAGTTTTGAAAAACTTGCTACTTTTGCCATGGGGGCCGACTGGCTATGTGAACAACCATTTAGCTACACCAATGAAAAAAAGCACCTTGGCGAATTTATGGCAAATTGAGGGAGAAACCTTAGATAGAACGTCACGAAATAAAATTAGAAACTACGAAGTAGACGTTAATCAATATATCTGTCAGTATTGGCATATTGAAAGTAATCAGTTTTATCCTATATCAAAGAATTTTGGTGAAACGATAAATTTACATCAAATAGATAGGTTAGAGAGTATCTTTAAAGATAAACATAAAAAATTGCTTTGTGTGAATGATGAAGTTGACTTTAAAGAGGAGAATATCATTCGTTTTAAGGAAATCTTACAAGAACGCTATCCTGAAAAATCAGCTTTTGAAAAATGAGAAATAAGAGATGAAATACTATTTAAAAGAAGAATTTTTACACGATAACAATGTTAAAAATGCCGGTAATAAGGCACGTAATGATGTTGAAGAAATTGTAAAGAGAGAAGGTTATCAAGCCTTGGTTCTTTCAGTTGATAATTGGTACGAGATGAGTACACTTAAAGCACAACTTCATAAATCGAAGGCTTTTGGACAGGCCTTGAATCAACTAAAGCAAGGTGATGAGTTACTTATCCAGTTCCCAATGCTTCATCATAGTTTTTTCACAACACATCATGTAAAGAAAGCACAGAAAAAAGGCGTAAAAGTTCATTTTATTATCCACGATTTGGAAGTTTTACGCTATGCCAATTTGGATACAGTACCTTTGAAACATAAGATTCGGGTTCAAATTCAAGAATCAGGTCTTCTTGGTGTAGCTGATGGTATCATTGCCCACAATCCAATTATGAAATCTGTTTTAGTGGATAAAGGGGTTGCAGAAGATAAGATTGTCAGTCTTGGTATTTTTGACTATTTGATTCCAAATTTCCAAGAGAAGACGGGTCTTACAAAGAATCAGCCAATTATTGTAGCTGGTAACTTGGCACAAGAAAAAGCTGGTTATCTTTACTCTCTTCCTGAAGAACCTGCTTATAACCTTTATGGTGTCGGCTTCGACGAAAGCAGAGCTCTTGAGAATGAGAACTACTTTGGTTCCTTCCTACCTGATGAGCTTCCTGCAGCCCTTGAGGGTGGTTTTGGGCTTGTCTGGGATGGCGACAGTGCTGAGACATGTAGTGGTGTTTTCGGCGAGTACCTCCGCTATAACAACTCTCACAAGGCGTCACTTTACTTGGCCTCAGGATTCCCGCTTGTCGTTTGGAAACAGTCAGCCTTATCTCATTTTGTGCTTGAGAACGGCTGTGGAATTGCAGTAGAGTCACTTCATGGATTGAAGGCGACAATTGACAATCTTTCAGATACTGATTACCAAGATTTGGTTGAAAATACCAAGCGTGTCGGTAAAGGTATTCGTGATGGTCACTACCTACTTACTGCATTAAATAATTTGAAATAAGATAAAAAATCCTCATTTTAGTGAGGATTTTTTGCATTATTTGGAGACTTCAAACTGGTATTGGGTTCCTGGGACTTTGCCATTTGAGTAGATTGCTTGAATATAGTCGTCGTAAGTGATTGACTTGGACTTACCAGCTTTTACGAGCTCTGGATCTCGCCATATATTTGGATCAGTAGCATTGCTATCTCGCTTGGTGAGATAGAGGTACTCAATATAAGTTCTATTGTCGACAAAGGCACCAGCAACCTTTTCCTTACCATTATCAGATCGCGTGTACATACGAGTCGTTCCACCACCATCTAGTAGGAAGGCAAGACGAATATTCGAGTAGCCTATATTTTTTAAAAGCTTATAGACGCCTTCGTGATTCAAGCCCTTATTAAGGGAGTTGTGGCCATAGGTTTGGATAATACGGATAATACCATCATAGGTCTCTACGTAAATGGAACGAGCATTTGGTTGGTCAGGATCACCTTTTTCCCAGGTTTTATCTACTTTTTTATCTTTAATGAGAATACCAAAGGCACCTGTATCCCAACCGTTGCTTCCCATGTGGGTAAACATTTTAGCTGTGTCGATATTTGGATAGGTTCCGGCAGTGATATTATTTTGATCATCTCCATATAGAAGGCCTGTTTTGCCCAATTCGATTTCCTTTTGAGCGAAAGGACGATCTAGCCCTTCGTAAGACCAAAAACCAGAGTTAATAAGAGCAAGAGCTTCTCGTCGCTTAGCTTCGTACTTAATACTTTGCTCTGTGAGTTCAGGATTATTATCTTCGGTTCTTCCTTTTTGTAGGACATACTTTCCGTCCTTCTTGAAGGAGAGAATCTGCATGTCTACATTTTTAATATTGCCTTTTTCAAGTAAGACAGACTGATCTAAGAGCTCTTTATTCTTTATGGTAAAGTTCAATCCATCCTTATTTGATGGCATGGAAAGCTTCTTAATATCTCGATTGTTGAAATAGATGGTGAGGTAGAGCAGTCCACCAACTATGGCACCTATCATTAGAAGAGAAAATAGTATTCTTAAAATATTCTTCAATTTCATACTATAATTATAAACAATCTAGGCTTACAAAACAATCCTAAGACCATTAAATATCCAAGAATAGTATCAGTTTTTCCTAGTATGGTACTGGTAAGCGTTTTCCAAAAGGGTTATAATAGGGATAAGTTAGTCAAGGAGGTGCTTTATGACCATTAAGGTGATTGCATCAGATATGGATGGAACATTTTTAGACGATAAAGGGAGCTATGATAAGGAGCGTTTTAGTCAGATTTTGGATGCCATGGCTGCGCGTGATATGCACTTTGTCGTTGCATCAGGTAATAGTATGAGTCGCCTTAAACCCATGCTTGCGGAGACTTTTGACCGACTGCATTTTGTAGCTGAAAATGGAGGTCAGGTGGTTAGCTATGGCAAGCTTCTGTGTCAGGAGTTTATGGCGTCAAATGATGTTGAAAACTTGCTAAGCTATTTTAATTATGATTTGTTGGATAGGCCAACTATATTTAATGGTGCTCAAGGCTCCTATATGTTAAAAGGGTCTAGGGTCAATTTTGCTGAGATGATAACAGAAGAAGAGCAAAAAGCCCTTGAAGCAGCCATTCAGCGTTTGAATGGGTTGGAGGATTTAGATGATGATTTCATCAAGATTACCATGTTGCTGAGTCCTGAAGAGGCTAATCGTGTGTCACAGGCTTTTAATCGTGATTTTGATGGCAATCTAGTTGCTGTTCCCAGTGGTTTTGGTGCTATTGACTTCATTCAAAAAGGCATGCACAAGGCTTGGGGGCTCAAGCAACTTCTTAAACACTGGGGCTTGTCTGAGTCCAATGTCATGGCCTTCGGTGATGGAGACAATGATCTTGAGCTCTTGCAAATGGCTGGTCGCTCTTATGCTATGGAAAATGCCAGTCCAGCTATTTTACAAGTGGCTGATCAGATTGCTCCCCATCATAAAGACCAAGGAGTATTGACTGTCTTAGAAGATTATTTAGGATTGATTTAAAGAAAGTATGGTGGAGTAATGAAGTTATATTTGATGAGACATGGTGAGACACTATTTAATACACAAAAGCGAGTTCAGGGCTGGTGTGACTCGCCCTTGACTGAAAATGGGATTTTGCAGGCAGAGCAAGCCAAGCAGTACTTTACGAAGAAAGGTATTTCTTTTGATGCTGTCTACTCCTCTACGCAAGAGAGAGCGACTGATACGGCCAAGATTGTGGCACCTGAGTACACTGTAACCCAGCTAAAGGGAATTAAAGAAATGAACTTTGGGTCTTTTGAAGCTCAACCAGAGCACCTCCTCCCCAAACATCGACCAGGTTCACGATCCTTTGAAGATCTCTTGGTCCCATACGGTGGCGAAGATATTCGCAAGGTTGGACAGAGGGTTTTAAAGACTGTATTAGAGAAAGCAGAAGAACACACTAAAGATGGTGCTGAGAATCTCCTATTTGTCAGTCATGGGGCGGCTTTATGGGGATTAATCATTACCATGGACTTAGCCTTTCCTGAAGGAGTACGTTTTGGGAATTGTAATATTTGTGTTTATGATTATAACCAAGGACAATTAGAGCTTCTTCAGGTGATTGATCCGATTTCTGGTTTAGAGGTAACATTATGAAAGAATTTTATTTAATGAGACATGGGCAAACGCGGTTTAATGTTCAGCATAGGATTCAGGGGGTCTGCGATGCCCCTTTGACGGAAGTCGGGATTGAACAGGCTAAAAAGGCTGGTCAGTATCTAGCCAAGCAGGAACCGATTTTTGATTATGTCTTTACGTCAACCTCTGAGAGAGCTAGTGATACCCTAGAAATTGTGACTGGACGAACAGACTATGAAAGACTTAAAGGTCTTAAGGGACAGGATTTTGGAGCTTTTGAGGGCCAGCCAGAGTATCTTACTCCTAAAACCTTACCTGATGGACAAGGTTTTGGTGATTACTTTGTTCAATTTGGTGGTGAGAGTACGACCCAGGTTCGGGATCGTATGGAGTTGACGATTAGGGCCATCATGGAGAGTGTGGCCGATGGTTCTAAGTCCTTGCTAGTTAGTCATGGACCATCTATTTTGCAGTTTTGTAGACGTGTTTTAAATCCCGACCCAGATATTCGTGGTCTTAAAAATTGTTGCATCTTACATTTTACCTATGATCAAGGGCAATTTGAATTGCTTTCAGTATATAATCCTGTAGAAGAAGAGTATATCTATGGAGGCGAAGAATGACACGACTCTATTTAATGAGACATGGACAAACACTTTTTAACACACTTAATCGGATTCAAGGTTGGTGTGATTCTCCCTTGACTGAAAAAGGTCGGGACCAAGCTCGTCAGGTCCGTGCTTATTTTGAAAAACATGGTATGACATTTGATCAGTATTATTGTACGACAACTGAAAGAGCTTCTGATACCATTGAATTGGCGACTGGGCGTACTGATTATCAACGTGTTAAGGGGCTAAAAGAAATGCATTTTGGTATCTTTGAGGGTCAGCCAGAGTATCTTCATCCCAAGACATCTATAGTGGGGCATTTTGGTGACCACTATGCCCAGTTTGGTGGGGAAAGTCAAGATCAGTTCGTTGCGCGTGTGGTTGCGAGTGCAAAGGAAATAGTAGATAAGCATCCTGACCAATCTATTTTAGCTGTTAGTCACGCTGGAGCCTTGATGACTTTTCTTCATGCCGTGGAGCCAGAGCGGGCCTTTGAGTCGTGTCCAGGCAATTGTGCCATCTTAGTTTTTGATTACGATGGATCGAGCTTTCACTTTGTCAAACTTATTGATCCAATAGCTGATCAAGAGTTGGTGGAATTTTAGCGGCTTTCTATGATCAAAGATAGTAAGAAACCCTTTTTTAGTGTATAATGGAAGGGTATTTTAAATTTTGGAGTTCCTATGAAATTTACAAAAAATCAGTTCATTTGGTTGGCTGTCCTTTTTTTCAGCTGTTTCTTGATTTATACTTACTGGGAAACCGTTGTTTCAATTTGTAACACTATTTACATTGCCAGTCAGCCCTTCCTGGTTGGAGCAGGGATTGCCTTTGTGGTCAATATCCTGATGTCTTTTTATGAGAAGCTACTGGTCAAGTTTATTCCATTTGGTTTTATAGCTAAGATCAAGCGTCCTATTTCTTTGCTCTCGGCATTGGCGACCATTGGTTTGGTCTTTACTTGGGTAGTCTTCACTGTTCTTCCCGATTTGATTGACAGTATCAACACATTGATTAGTCAAGACCGTTCAGCTATTAATAATTTGATTAATTGGCTGCTTAAAAACAAGTCCTTGCAAAAAATTATTCAAGATCTTGGTGGTGTGACACAGGTTAGAGAGCTAATCAATAGCTACAGTGCTCAGTTGCTTCAACAAATCATGAATGGTTTGACAAGCTTCTTGACTTCGTTGACGAGTCTACCATCAACCTTGATTAATCTCTTTATTAGCATCGTCTTTTCTTGCTATGTCTTGGCCGGAAAGGAGAAACTTGGGAATCAGGTCAATCGTTTAGTAGACGTCTATTTAGGACGTTATGGTAAGACTTTCCACTATGTGGTCGCTATTCTCAATAATCGCTTCCGCAATTTCTTCGTTTATCAGTCGATTGAGGCTTGTATCTTGGGAACCTTGTGTTATATTGGGATGCGTATCTTTGATTTTCCATACGCCGCGACTATTTCTATCCTAATTGGCTTTTCAGCTATGATACCAGTTGTGGGGGCCTATATCGGTGTGACAATTGGTACCATCTTGATTATGACACACTCTGTGACCTTGGCACTTTTATTTGTTGCCTATGTGGTTATCTTGCAGCAGTTTGAAGGAAATCTCATCTATCCTTATGTGGTTGGTGGCTCTACCGGACTTCCTGGTATTTGGGTTATCTTCGCTATCACCATAGGTTCTGCTTTGGGTGGTATCTTGGGCATGTTGGTTTCTGTGCCAGTAGCTGCGACCCTTTATCAGATTGTTAAAGATAATGTTGTTAGGCGAGAAGAGGCCAAAGCAGCAAATACTATTGAAAATAATGATTAATTAAAACAGACTTGGGTCTGTTTTTTTCGTACTATAGTATCAGATGTCAATAAGATAGTATAAGTGTAATCGTTTTCTAAGTGTTATACTATTAGTATATTAAACAAGACGAGGAGATAAAAGATGACTTATACATTTCCAAAAGAATTTCTCTGGGGTGGTGCAACAGCTGCCAACCAGTTTGAAGGTGCTTATAACCTAGATGGCAAAGGATTGTCTGTACAGGATGTGACGCCAAAGGGCGGTGTTCCTTTTGAACCTGGGGCTTTGAATCCTTTGATCACAGATCAACCAACATCAGATAATCTAAAGCTAGAAGGTATAGATTTCTATCACCGTTATAAAGAGGACATAGCACTTTTTGCAGAGATGAGCTTCAAGGTCTTTCGTATGTCGATTGCTTGGTCTCGTATTTTCCCAAATGGTGATGATGCCGAGCCAAATGAAGCAGGTCTAGCCTTCTACGATAAGGTTTTTGATGAATTGGCCAAATATGGCATCGAACCGCTTGTAACCTTGTCCCATTATGAAACACCACTTAACTTGGCGCGTCGGTACAATGGATGGACTAATCGTAAATTAATTGGTTTTTATGAGAATTATGTTCGTACAGTCTTCACACGTTATAAAGATAAGGTCAAATATTGGTTGACCTTTAATGAAGTGAACTCTGTTTTACACGCACCGTTCATGTCAGGTGGGATTGCAACTCCGATGGAAGAGCTCTCTAAACAGGATCTTTACCAAGCAGTTCACCATGAGTTAGTCGCTTCGGCTTCAGCAACCAAGATCGGTCATGAAATTAACCCTGACTTTAAGATTGGTTGTATGGTTCTTGCCATGCCAGCTTATGGAATGACAGCTAATCCTTTGGATCAGTTGGCTGTTCACGAGTTTGAAAATCAAAACTATCTCTTCTCAGATATCCATGCGCGTGGGAAATATCCAAACTATATTAAACGCTATTTCAAAGAGAATGGTATTGAAATACAATTTGCTCCAGGTGATGAAGAAATCTTGAAGAATACCGTTGATTTTATTTCATTCTCATATTATATGTCTGTGGCAACAGCACACAATCCGCAAGACTATAAGGTTGGAAAAGGCAACATCTTAGGTGGTGTCGAAAATCCCTACCTTGAAAAATCTGAATGGGGTTGGGCTATTGATCCAATCGGTCTTCGACTAGTTTTGAATGACTTCTATGATCGATATCAGTTGCCATTGTTTATCGTCGAAAATGGTCTAGGTGCAAAGGATGTTCTTGTTGATGGCCCAGATGGTCCAACAGTTGAAGATGATTATCGTATTGATTACCTTCAAAAACACTTGATTCAAGTTGGCAAAGCCCTTCAAGACGGTGTAGAACTTTGGGGCTATACGACATGGGGGCCAATTGATTTGGTATCAGCTTCAACGGCTGAACTCAGTAAACGTTATGGCTTTATCTACGTTGATCGCAATGATGATGGTAGTGGTAGCTTGGCTCGTTATAAGAAAAAATCATTTGTTTGGTATAAGTCTGTTATCGAAAGTAATGGTGAAGCCCTTTACAAATAGAATATGGCTAAGAATCTCAAAAATATTCGAGATTCTTTTTTAGTATTAAAGTACAATTTTGATATATCTGGATTTCTGTTGACATGAGTAAAAAGAGAGTATTTTAATACACAATAACTTTGTTTATGTTATTCCACATATTTTCTGAAAAAGTGGTAGAATAAAAGTGTGAAAGCGTTCTTATATTTTCCGAAGAAGTAGCGAGTCTATCTCTTTGCTTTTCCTACTTAGATGGAGGTAACGATAATGAATGATTTGAAAAAGGTTCTCTTAGCTGGAATCGGGTTGACTGCTATGACAGTTGATAAGGCGGATAGCTTTGTCAAAGAGTTGGTTGAAAAGGGGCGTTTGACTGTTGAAGAAGGTAAGGAACTGGAACAAGAGCTCAAACGTCAAAGTAAGGAAGAAGCTCAAGAATTTTTAGCGAAACTTGATGCTAAGAAATCTTCAGTTGAGTATGCGACTAAGGATGATGTGAAACGTCTTGATGATAAACTTGACGCTTTGCTCAGTCAAAATAAATAAAATGTAAGGAGTCTAAAATGGCTAGTAAACGATTGAGACATGTGTTGAAGGTTTTCTCGTCAGTTGGTCTCCTTTCTTATCGTGAAAAGCATCTTCCTCAAGACCAACAGACAACACCTGTCAAGCTACGCCAAGCCTTTGAGCAATTAGGACCTAGTTTTGTTAAAATTGGTCAAATCCTATCCACGCGCTCTGACCTTTTGCCAGAAAACTATATCAAAGAATTATCAAAGCTCCAGAGCTCAGTTCCTCCCTTGAATAAAGAGGAAGTCATGACTGCCATTAGGCGAGAATTACCTAATGAGCTTTCTGACAGTTTCCTTGATTTTTCGGAAGAGCCCTTAGCTTCTGGTTCTGTCGCTCAGACCCATAGAGCTAGATTATTGTTTGGTCAGGAAGTGATTGTAAAAATCCAGAGACCTGGTATTGATGAGGTCGTTAAGGAAGATATTCAGCTTCTCATTAAGCTTGCACGGCATATACCAAAGCATTTTATCCCCATGGTCGATGTTCAGGAGGTTTTGGAAAATCTGCGTGAAACCTTAATTAAGGAACTAGATTTCAGGAATGAAGCAGAGGCCATGAAGTGCTTTAAGGCCAATAACAGGGCTGTTGCTTGTCTAGGTGTCCCCGAGGTCTATGATACCTTCACGACACCTCACCTCATAGTTGAAGAGTATATCAATGGGATTCCGCTTAATCACTACAGCCAACTGATTGAGGCTGGCTATGACTTAGAAGATGTGGGCAAGAAGCTTATGCTGTCATTTATCAAGCAAGTCTTCAAAGATGGCTATTTTCATGGTGACCCCCATCCTGGAAATCTGTTGGTACGTGATGGCAAGATTTATTTCATTGATTTTGGAATTATGGGGGAGTTGGAAGTGGGGATGCGTGCGTCCTTAAATGACATCCTGTACAGTTTTACCGCACAAGATGTTGATGGTATGACCAAGGCCATCTTGTCCGTTACACAATTTGATAATGGTCTTAATCGTGCAGTTCTAAGTCAAGATGTAGAGCAAATGTTAGGTCGTTATTCTGGTATTGACTTGGGAAGTCTCTCTATAACAGATTTGCTGCAGGATTTGATGGCTATTTTCCAGAAAAATCATCTTAAAGCCTCTTCTCAAATTACCATTTTGGAGAAGGCTTCGCTTCAAATTGAGGGGATTTTCCGAGAGTTAGCGCCAAATATGGATCTTATGACCCTGGCCAAGGATTACTTCCTAGAAAATATGGGACCTGATATGCTTAAGCAGGCCCTGAATAAAGAGAGTATCTTGATTGAACTCTTTTATCTGATTCGCAATGGGAAGAACATTCCACGTCGTCTGCATCAGCTCTTGGAGCAAATTTTAAACGGACGAATTGTGGTGAACCATGATTTTATTAACTTTTCGGGTCGAATTAAAGTTTTTGAGAAAGTATTAAATAATCTGGTTTTAGCCTTATTGTCATTGGGATTTCTACTTTCCGGTGCCCTTTTGGCTAATAAATCAGGTTTTGAAAATCTTGCCTGGCTATTTCTTGGACTTGGAACTTTTCTAGCTTTAATCACAGTAGTGCGTATAATATTTAAGAAAAAAGGATAAAGTATGATTGAAACAACTAGGCCTGAGCTTGTGGCTTATCAAGAAGAGCGTTTAGCCAAATTTGTGAATGAAAATCAAAAGTTAGACAAAAGCCAAATCGTTTTTGCAGGGGACTCCATCACGGAGTTTTTTGCATTGAAAAAATATTTGGGTCGAGAGTTTCCCCTTGTTAACCGTGGGATTGCAGGAACAGACTCGGTTTGGCTTTTAGAACACCTTAAAGAGCAGCTCTTAGATTTGGAACCAAGTAAATTGGTGCTCTTGATTGGCATTAACGACATCGGAAGAGGTTACCCTATTCGAGATATTGTCACTCGTATTTCCGATATTATCATGACAGTTCGTCAGGAATCCCTCTTTACTGAGGTCTATTTGCTGAGTGTCTTTCCAGTTAGTGAAGAATCACAGTATGCTTCTAAGGTTAAGATTCGAAATAATACGACTGTACGTGAGCTAAATCAACAATTAGCTGTCCTCCCCGGTGTGACCTATGTCGATCTTTTTGATTACCTTACTGATAACATGGGACAGTTAAATGACAACTATACAACGGATGGTTTGCACTTGAGTCCACAAGGTTATCAAGTCCTTGCGGAACCAATCATAAAGGAGATTTTAGAATGAAAGTTGGCTTAGTCCTCGAAGGCGGGGGGATGCGTGGCTTATATACGGCTGGTGTATTAGATGCCTTTTTAGAAGCTGGAATTAAGGTGGATGGCGTTGTTTCGGTATCGGCTGGAGCACTTTTTGGTGTTAATTACCTTTCTAACCAGCCCCAAAGAGCCCTTCGCTACAACAAGCGTTTTATGGGAGACCGTCGTTATATGAGTTTCTGGTCATGGCTGACAACAGGTAACTTCGTTAATAAGGAATTCTCCTATTATAAGGTTCCCATGGAGTTGGATGTTTTTGATCAGGAGGCCTTTGCTGATTCAGGTGTTCCCTTCTATGTGGTCACTACAGATATTGAGACCGGAAAACCAGACTATATCAAGATTGACCATGTCTTTGAGCAAATGGAAGCCCTTCGTGCAAGTTCCGCCCTACCTCTGGTTTCTGAAATTGTCGAGTACAAGAGTAAACGCTACATGGATGGTGGTCTGTCTGATAGTCTCCCTATTGATTTTATGGAAAATTTGGGTTTTGACAAACTCATTGTAGTTTTGACACGTCCTAAAGGCTACCGTAAACAGCCATCTAAAACGAGTAAGCGAATCTACAAGCTCTTTTACCGCAAGTATCCTGAATTTGTCCAAGTGGCTTCGAATCGCCACATCCACTACAATAAGAGTATTGAAAAGATAGAGGCTTTGGAAAAAACTGGAAATCTTTATACTATCCGTCCAGAACACGCACTTGAAGTTAGTCGTTTGGAGAAGGATCCTGAAAAGTTTGAAGCCATTTATCAAGAAGGATTGGATCAAATGCGTAATGATATGTCTAATCTCAAAACATTTCTTGGAGACAACTAAAAACGTGCTCGGTTGAGCACGTTCTTTTAGTTATTCATTTGTCGAGCTTGACGGCGTTCTTTGACTTTTTGACGACGCTTTTTCTCATTGATAAAAATCAAGTAGATTACGTAAAGTGGTAATAGGAGGAAGCAGAACAGGGCAAAGTGTTTCATAAAGTTATGCTTATTACTTGTTTGTTTGTCCTTCTGACCGCCTGAAAAGAGGAAGAAGCCAGTTTTAGTCGCTTTTACGGTAGTTGCCTTAATTTTAGGTGATACCGTTTTTAGTCCGTTATCTACGACGATAGAATCATCTTTGACACTAATCTTAGGTTCTTGCCCTTTTTTGACTGTGGCATAGACATCTTTTTGGACATCGTATTTTTTACCATCAATCTTTTGTTTGCCCTTGCTTAGGACTTTCTTGTAGGAATAGTCTTTAAACATTTTCTCAATAAGGGAGTTACCGAAGGCATGGCGGATTTTTTCACTACTTTCATCTTCCCAATTTCCAACGCCTAAGATAACTGAAATGACACGCTGATTACTACGCTTACATGTAGAGATGTAGTTGTAATCTCCTCGAGGACTTGAGCCTGTTTTTAAGCCATCGACTCCTTTGAGGCCATAATCAGCACCAGGTAAGGAGTAGTTGTAATTTTCAAAGGTTTCCTCGTACGGTGTTCCTTTTTTGACAGTTACTGTCTGTTGGCTAGTGTATTTAAGGATTTCAGGGTGATGTTTGATAAGGTTATAAGCCATGATAGACAAATCACGAGCTGTCGTCTGGTTAGAGTGGTTATTGTCATAACGTTTAGGCGTGTAGTAGCCTTTGTAAGATGCCGCACCAGCTCCAGAGGCATTGTACCATTTGGTATTTGTCATGCCGAGCTATTTAGACTTTTCATTCATGCGATCAATCCACTTGTCAGGATCATTATCACTGAGATAGTTGGCAAGCATGACTGTTGCTGCATTTGAAGAGGGAACAGCCGTCATAGTGATAAGTTCTGAAACCGTGTATTTAACTCCAGAAACAATCTTGTTGTTTGAGATTTCGTAGATATTAGCAATAGCCTCATCGGTTGGTTTGGCTGTAATCACGGTGTCTTCTTTGATTTCTCCCTTTGACAAAGCATCAAAAACCAAGTAGAGAGACATGGCTTTACTCATGGAAGCGGGGTCACGTACTTCATCAATGTTATCTTGCCAAAGGATATCACCAGTATTGGCATCAATCAAAAGTGATGATTTAGGTCTATAGGTCTCGGTGGCTTCCTTGTAGCCCGCTTTTTGTGCTATATCTACCAGTTGGTCAGCAGACGTCAGACTGGGAGCTAAAGCCAGACTAGCTACCAGGAAGAGTCCTAACAATTTCTTTTTCAAAATAATCTCCTTAGTAACAACGTTTAGATACTCTTTTAAAAGCATCCTTTAATCTATTTTTGTTATATGTGTGTTAAAAAGTCATGCTTGACTATTATAGCATAGTTTTGGGTGATTTTATCAGTATTCTTGGGGGACTTCCTTTAATAGAGTATAAAAAAAACGTGTCATGGACACGCTTTCTTTTATTTATTGATTTGTCTTGCTTGACGACGTTCTTTGACTCTTTGACGACGTCCTTTTTCATTAAGGTAAATCAAGTAGAGGAGACCAACTGGGATAAGGCATAGCAACCAGAAATAAACTGGTAGTTGGCCATTATTTGTTGCTTTAGTAGCCTTTTTATCTTTTTGGTTACTTCCAAAATCGAACCATCCCTTAACTTTAGTTGCCTTAACAGAAGTAGCCTTGATATTAGGTGATACTGTCTTCAGACCATTATCAATGACAATGTGATCATCTTTAACAGAGATTTTAGGGTCTTTGCCTTTTTTGACTGTGGCGTAGACATCTTTCTCGACAGTGTATTTTTTACCGTCGATTTCTTGTTCACCCTTGCTAAGAACTTTCTTGTAAGAGAAATCTTTATACATTTTCTCAACGAGTGCATTACCAAAGGTATGGCGGATTTCTTCACCTGTTTGGTCAGACCAATCACCAGAACCCATGATGACAGCAATCATACGTTGATCACCACGCTTGATAGTATCAATATAGTTGAAGGCACCTTCTGGGCTTGATCCTGTCTTCAACCCATCAACCCCATCAATTCCGTATTTAGCTCCTGGAATAGAGTAGTTATAAGTTTCGAAAGTTTCCTCGTAAGGTGTTCCCTTTTTAACTGTGACAACAGGTTTGCTAGTGTATTTGAGAATGTCAGGGTATTTCTTGATGAAGTTATAAGTCATGATAGCCAAATCACGCGCAGTTGTTTGGTTGGTTTGGTTGTTATCATAACGTTGAGGACTGTAGTAACCTTTGAAGGCAACAGCAACGGCACCAGAAGCGTTGAACCATTTGGTATTTGTCATCCCTAGCTCTTTAGATTTTTCATTCATCATGTCTAGCCATTTATCAGGATCATTATTGGTCAAGTAGTTGGCCAGCATCACGGTTGTAACGTTAGAGGAAGGCACCGCTGTCATAGTGATGAGTTCTGAAACGGTATAATCAACACCCGCAACAATCTTGTTGTTGGAAATTTCGTAAATATCGGCAATAGCTTGGTCGGTTGGAGTAGCTGTGATAACAGTATCTTCAGAAATCTCTCCTTTAGACATAGCTTCAAAGACCAAATAAAGTGTCATGGCCTTAGACATAGAAGCAGGGTCACGCACCTCATCAGCATTTTCTTCCCAGAGGACATCTCCGGTATTGCCATCAATTAAGAGGGTTGATTTGGGACGATAGGCCTCAGTGGCTTCAGTATAACCAGCAGCGCGTGTGATATCCATCAATTCGTCTGCACTAGACAAACTCGGTGCTAGGGCTAGACAAGCTGCTAAAAGGACGGCAACAATTTTCTTTTTCACAATGTGTCTCCTTTAATATCTATGGGGTTCTGTAGCTGGCAGAACCTATTTCTATCTATTAATAACATTTGCCTGTCAAAAACCTAAATTCAGTAGTGACAAACACTTTCATTATAACATATAAAAGTTAGAGTTTTCCTAACATTCGGCATTTTAATGTAATTTTTAGATTCGGTTGAATGTTACATAATGTTACATATAATATAGTTGGAAACAGAAAAAAACGAGCTTGCTCGCTCGTTACTTTTCATCTTTTATCCTTGTTACTTGGTGGTAAATCAGAAACCAGGTTTCATTTCGACGCCAGATACTAGTGTGGAAATTTCCTCCCAACTCATAACTAATTAGTTTCGTTTTTTGACTAACAGATGTCATCTTGAAGCTGTCAAAGTTATTGAGAAGTGGTTGTTGATTAGCAATGACTTCTTCACGAGTGTGATGATGACCATTTTCATCGATTAAGTAGAAATCAGGTGCCAAGAGATTTTCATAGTCAGGAATTTTTGACAGAATAATCTTTTCATTGCGAGAGAGTTTGTGAAGGACATTACCATAAATTTCGTCTTCGGGAATAGCAGCTGGTTCTACATGGACATCAGTGTCATAGACAGAGAAACGCTTGCTGAGAACCTCTTCAATTTGTTCAGTAATGGCATGACTCTCGTAAACAGAGAGGTCAGGATTCATTTCAACCACCATATCAAGATAGACGTTGCTACCATAGGAACGGCCACGCTGCTTCTTAACCTTAGTGACTTTTGGAATCTCAAGAATCGCTTTCTCATAGGCTTTTAGGTTTCTCTCATCGAAACCGTCTGACAAACTAAAGGTTGCTTCCATGAAGATATCATAGGCTGTCTTTAGAATGAAGGAGGTAATGATAATGGCTGTAATATAGTCAATAATCGTGAGGTTGAAGGATGCTGCAACAATGGCGATTGACGTTCCAATAGAAGTTACGGCATCGGAGAGATTATCCTTAGCGGCCGCAATCAAAGCGCTAGATTTCAGCTTTTTAGCAAGTCCTTTATTGTATAAGTAAACGCCACACATGACGATAGCAGAAAGAACTCCGACGGTTGCACCAAGGGGATCGACTACAGTTTCCTCTCTTAGAAAAATCTTTCGGACTGTTTGAATTAAGACTTGGAAGCCCACCACGAACATGATAAAGGAAGTGACTAGGCTTGATAAGTCTTCAATCTTCCAATGACCAAACCTATGATCTGCATCAGCAGGTTGACTAGCTAGGTGCAATCCAATGAGTAGGGCCACGTTCCCTAAAATATCTGACAAGTTATTGAAACCATCGGCAATCAAAGAGCTAGAATTTAAAAAGTGTCCAGCTAGAAGTTTTGCAATGGTAAGAAGAAGGTAGGCAGCGATGCTGACAATGGGACCTCGTCTGGCTGCTCTTAAATTTTCATACGTAGTCATAGGGTTACCTTTTCTGTTAAAATACAAGTTTAAATTATAGCATAAAACTATAACGAGTTAAAGGTTGTAAGCCCTTTAAACTTATGGAGTAATGTATTTTTAAAACTTGATAAGAAATGCTTCGTAATCATGGTGTTTTTTCAGTATTTTCCGAATATTCCCTACAAATTATGGTATAATTTAGGGTGTAAAACAGTCTAAAAAGAGGTTTTTATGGAACATTCGACATGGCACAAGCTTCTGAAAGAGGAGCTGCCTGACCATTATTTTTCAAAGATAAATCAGTTTATGGACCAGGTTTATAGCCAGGGGACAGTTTATCCGCCGCGTGACAAGGTTTTTAATGCCTTGTTGGAGACTCCGTTTGAAGAAGTGCGGGTGGTAATCCTTGGTCAGGACCCTTATCATGGGCCTCATCAAGCACAGGGACTTTCCTTCTCGGTACCTGATAGCCTTCCAGCTCCCCCGTCTTTGAAAAATATTCTCAAGGAATTAGAGGAAGATTTAGGTCCTAGATCCTTTCATGATTTAACGTCATGGGCCGAGCAGGGGGTGCTTTTGCTTAATGCCTGTCTAACAGTTCCAGCAGGTCAAGCAAATGGGCATGCTGGTCAGGTTTGGGAACCTTTTACAGATGCTGTGATTAAGGTTCTCAATCAAAAGGATACTCCTGTTGTCTTTATACTTTGGGGTGGCTATGCTCGTAAGAAGAAGGCGCTAGTGACTAATTCTAAACATGCCATTATTGAGAGTGCCCATCCGAGTCCCTTGTCGGCCTATCGTGGTTTTTTTGGCAGCAAGCCATTTTCAAAAGCCAATGCCTACCTTGTATCTCAAGGCCAATCCCCAATTGATTGGTTGAAGTAAAATAGAAAGTTGGAAGATTATGTTACTGATTAAAAATGGTCGTGTTGTAGACCCTAAGTCTGGTTTGGATACGCAAGCTGATGTTCTTGTTGATGGTAAAAAAGTTGTTAAGATTGCTGAAAATATCGAAGCTGGAGATGCTCAAGTCATCGATGCGACTGGTCTTGTGGTTGCTCCTGGCTTGGTGGATATCCATGTTCACTTCCGTGAGCCAGGTCAAACTCATAAGGAAGACATTCATACTGGTGCCTTGGCAGCGGCTGCAGGTGGTTTTACAACAGTTGTAATGATGGCTAACACTAATCCAACGATTTCAGATAAGGAAACCTTGGAGGAGGTCTTGACTTCGGCAGCTAAGGAAAATATCCATGTTAAGTCTGTTGCGACTATTACTAAGAATTTTGATGGTGAAAATCTCACTGATTTCAAGGGTTTGCTTGAAGCCGGTGCTGTCGGATTCTCAGATGATGGTATTCCATTGACCAATGCTGGTATTGTCAAAAAAGCCATGGAGCTAGCTAAGGAGAATAATACCTTTATCAGCCTTCACGAGGAGGATCCTGATCTAAATGGTATTCTCGGTTTCAATGAAAATATTGCTAAAAAAGAATTCCATATTTGTGGGGCAACAGGTGTAGCTGAGTACAGTATGATTGCGCGTGATGTCATGATTGCTTATGATACCCAAGCCCATGTTCATATTCAACACTTGTCAAAAGCTGAATCTGTCAAAGTGGTTGAATTTGCTCAAAAACTTGGAGCACAAGTCACAGCGGAAGTAGCACCACAGCACTTCTCAAAAACTGAAGACCTCTTGCTTTCAAAAGGTGCTAATGCCAAGATGAATCCACCACTTCGTTTGGAATCTGACCGTCAAGCCGTTATTGAGGGATTGAAATCTGGAGTGATAACTGTTATTGCCACAGACCACGCGCCACACCATGCCGATGAAAAGAATGTCGATGATGTGACTAAAGCACCATCAGGAATGACTGGTCTTGAAACCTCTCTATCTCTTGGATTGACCTACTTGGTTGAAGCAGGACACTTAAGCTTGACGGAACTCTTGAAAGTAATGACTAGCAACCCATCTGATCTTTATGGCTTCGATGCTGGTTATTTGGCTGAGAATGGACCAGCTGACCTTGTGATTTTTGCAGACAAGGAAAAACGTCAGGTCACAGCAGACTTTAAGTCTAAAGCAGCCAATTCACCATTTGTAGGCGAAGAACTTACGGGCAGTGTTAAATACACTATCTGTGACGGTGAGATTGTTTATCAAGCCTAAATAGCAGATCAGAGCAGGGCACATCGAGACACTTGGTGTTGCACCTGCTTTTTTAGTCCTTAAAGGAGCAAAATGATGAAAAAGATACTGAAAGGTCTTGTTAAATACCTTGCTTTAACTGTTTTGTTAGCCTGTTTTCTGCCACTTTCTTTGCAACGCGTTCAAGCTGACGAGGATGAGGTAGAGTATAGTCTACCTTCCTATGTTGGTCACCTTTCTATACATGATGATGGTAATGCGACGTTTACTCAGGAAGTGACTTATGATTTTGATAGTGACTATAAAGGTCAGTATGTAACCTTGGGGAAAATTGGTGGTTATTCTATTATGGATGATCCCAAGGTTTCAGCAACCGTAAATGGGAAAGAAAAAACAGATATTACAGTTGAAAAAACAGACTCTTATGATGGTGTTAAACTCAAAGTTTATAATTCAGGTTCAGATGGTGATAGGGTTGTCCTCAAAGTTACTTGGCAAATCCAACAGTTGTTGAATCTATATTCAGATATTGCAGTTTTAAATTGGTTTCCAATCTCTGATTGGGATAAAGGATTTGGACAGGTTGATTTCACAGTTGATGGTCTAGATGCAAGTCAAGGAGAACTTTACGCCCACACTGGCTATTTTGGAAAAGACCCACAGGTTAAACGTACTGCTACAGGTTATCAGGTTCATGTAGACAATTTACCATCATCAGGTAAATTGGAATTACATGCCTACTGGCCAATGACCAGTGCTTTACGGGAAAATAATCAGGCTTATTTATTACATAAGACAAATGAGGCAGAGTTTTTTAAAAAAGAAAGAGATATCAAAAAGTCTAAAGAAAACTACCGACGCATTTTTTATGTCATTTTGCCACTTGTAATTTTAAGCTTTGTTCTTATTGGTATTTTCTGTTACCTTATTGTTCTTTATAGCACTAGAACGCCTTCTTTCCCTCGAGCTGCACGTCTTTATGAAGCCCCTCAAGATTTAGCACCTTTGGTCTTAGCTAAGAATGTTTATAATCAGTCTTTCGATAAAACAGGGCTAAAAGAAGAAACGGGTCCTTTGAAGTTCAAATATATGGTGCAAGCTACCATCCTCGATTTGATTGATAGAGGTTATCTCACTTTTAGGCGAGAAGGTGATAGTAATATTCTGACACGTATTGAAAAGGAAGGTCTCTCTTCGTTTGAAGGGGCATTCTTAGATATGTTGTTTGATGGTCGCATGGAAATTAGAGATAGTGAAATGTTCTCGCGCTATTATCTTGATAAAGATGCTCTAGAAAAACAATTCAAGAGTGCTAGAACAAGCTATGAGCGAGAAACTATTCGTTCTCAGGGAAAACGTGTCAAATATCAATTCTCTAATGACGGCTATCAAGTAGCCAAAGGCGTTGAAAAAGAGGAGTTTGCGCTAGGACTTCCTAAAATTTATAGAGATTTTAGTGCGAAAGAAAAGACATTTAACATATTGGGAGTAGCAGCTTTGGCACTTTCAATGATGCTTTGTATACTTTCAACTTTGTTCTTATTTGCTGCCTTTGGATCAGGACTAGGTTTTTACTATATTCTTGGTCTCCTACCTATAGCAGGACTTACCGTTTTATTCTGGTTCTTGGTGAAAAGACGTCGTCAGAGATGTCTTGATGCAACTCAAATTTCAACCTATTACCAGTGGCATAGCTTTAAAAATATGATTCAGAGTATTCCTAGCTTTAAAGAGTCAGAATTAGAATCTGTCATCCTATGGAATCGTATCTTGGTTTATGCGACACTCTATGGACAGGCGAAAAAAGTTAGTGATGTGCTAAAACGATACAACATTCACCTCAGTAATCCATCTCTAGATGAGTTTACTTATTCTGCGACACCATTTATTATGCTGAATAATGTCAATTATCTAGAATCTTATGTTTCTGCCTCAGATACCGTAAGTAGCTTTTCTATCAATTCAAATAGTGGTAGTGGCGGCTTTGGAGGCGGTGGCTTCTCTGGTGGTGGCGGAGGAGGCGGTGGTGGCGCCTTCTAAGCTACGCTAGTTGGAGTTTACTATCAATAGAGACACTCAGTCTATATGATCTTGGGTGTCTTTTTGTTTGGCGAATAATTCCTTTCATTCTAAACTGTTAGGAATTTTTAGTGAGAAGAGATATAAAGTAACAAAAAAAGAGCCAGTGGCTCTTTTTAAATATAATCTTAATAACCAGGTTCAAAGATTTCAATAATTTGAGTCAGATAACCTGCATGTAAACCGATGCGATAGTCAACATTTGGCAAACTCTTTACTAAATCATTCAGTTCTTTATCTTTGCTAACCTTATCAGCCAAAACTGGTAATTCAACAACAAGGAGTTGTGAGTGATCTAGTTGAAGGTAACTACTATTGACCTTGACATCAGGACGAAGTAGTTTAAATATCGCTCTTTCCGAAGCTTGGAGCAGTTGATATAAATCGAGGTCAGATAAAGGAATCTCACCAAACTGAGGACTGATGTTTATAGCAATATCAATATGAGCAGCTCGCATTTCTAAAATGCGGTTAGAGAGGAAACTAGATATTATTGGATTGCTAAGCCTATCCAAGTTTTCTTGAGTCTCTGGATTACCAATGCTAGCATTGTCCGTTTTATAAATCTCAAGTAGACTAGTAGCTTTGGCAGTATCTTCATTTTCCAAGGCAAGAGAAACCTCCTTGAGATTTTTCTTGAATAAGTCGAAGGACGTTTGCTTTTGCATAATAATCTGGATAAAGGATTTGCTATAGTTAGTCATAGTACCCAACAATTTATGACGTTCTTTGTTCAGTCTATCGATAGATTGTTGGTGGACAGCCTGGTTCCAATTGTAAAAATCCCATAGTAGTAGGGCAATATAGAGAACTAAGATAACAGAACTATTAGGACTGACCTTGAAAACTATTTCAAATAAATTTTTAGGGTCATTTGCTGTTGGAAGAATACTGTTAAGACCATGGATGACAGTAAAGAAGACATAATAGACAGCTAGGAAGGCAGTGCTTCGTAACCAGTTACGTCTAGCCCAAGCTTCGTCAAGACTACTCATCTGATTTAGGTCTACGGCGAAGATTTTAAGCATTAGGTAAATGATTAATGGTGCTAGGATGTAGGTCAAGATATGTAAGTTAGTGTTGAGAGTAATATCACCTTTGATATGTAAGACGTGAGGGATAATGACAATTGAAAGTAGTCGTGTTGCCATATCAAAAAGGATAGTTGGATAAAAAGCGTAAAGCAATCGATGATAGAAAGAACGCTCTTTGACAAGGGCCAAATCGGCAACAAGGAAGAAAAGCGGGTCCACAACGATTTTTACGAGACTAAAATAGGACGCTGCAGCTACATAGGACAAAAATAGAAGTAAAAGGTGTCCTTGTAGTGGCTTAATCTTAGACATAATCTGGTAGAGGTACCAAATAGAAATGAAACTAATGGCCTGTAAGAGAGGATTGATAATATTAGTAATCATTGTAACCTCCTTTAGTCATGTCAATCTCAATTTGTAAGCGATAAATCCCAGCACGTGTATTTGAAACAATGTTAACGTTTGGATAAGTAGATAGAATAGTATTGACGCGTTTTAGTTCAGGGTCAGAGAAATCAGATGTAATAGCTGAATCTTCTTTAGTGCTTGAACTTTCAACGACAAAGTGTTGACTATCCTCATCCTTAAAATAAGCATAGCTAAGGTATTTCTGTTCACTATCTTGTGCTTGGTCAATGACATGATCCAAGATAGTTGATAGGACATATACCCAGTCTAAAGGATAAATAGGATAGACGGTAATAGGTTCTGGGACCTCCATACTAACCCAAACATCCAGTTCTTTTGCCTTTAGAAATTTAGCTTCAAAGAGTACCTGTAAATCTGGCAGTTTAATATTTTCTAGTTTGTCTCGATAAAAATGATCAATCTTCTTATCTAGCGGATTCGGTGTCAGCAAGTAGTCAATTAACTCCTGAGCTTCCTCATTTTGTTGAAAACGGATGATATCGTAGAGGTTTTCAGCTTCGTCTTTGATGAAGAGCTCTTGGCTAGTCTTTTTTTGGTACCAGGTATTGATGTTCTGACTTGATTTTTGAAGAAGGAGAGAATGTTCCTCTTGGGCTGCTTGTGTTTGAGCATTGAGGTCTTTTCTATAGAGTTTAACCTGCTTAGATAGAATCAGAGCCGTAATGATAAGAAAGGCAATGGTAAAGTGAATGTCTGTTGAAACGAGTTCAGAAGCAAAGTAAATAAAGGCTAAGCTACAAAGAGCGACAGACGTTGACCTGTACCATGGTCTTGCTTTATCAATTTGCATCATTCGAGAGTAGTCCACCTGAAGAAGGGCACTTTGTGCAAACCAAAGTAAAAAAGCAAGAAAGAGAATAAAGGGACCAGCAAAATAGTAATCCAAGACTGCAGGGAAAAAAATTGGAATAATCAGGAAAATGACCAATCTTACCGTTAAGGCAAAGGTGAAAGGTATGAAGAAAGTCTCCAAAATGGTATGTCTTAGATTTTTGTAGGATTTGGCAGCTAGAAAGAGTACAAGTGCAATAAAACCGGATTTTGGATAAAACATGCCAAAATAACTAGAGGCAAAAATTGCTATACCAGCTAAAATAATAATCCAGTATCTAAGCGGCCTTTGCGTGGTCACCTTGAAGATAATAATTTGTAAAATAAAAGCTATACATGCCGTAAGCCCGTGAATTATGACATCACTCAATATCAAATATTCTCCTATTCGGGTAAAATCTATATAATCACATCATTATACCATATCGCAAACAAAAAGAGCATACGAATTGCCTATAAGTGATAAAGATGTAAGGCTTTTCATTTTTCAAGCATATTTCTTGCCCATTAAGTTTTTTTAACCTATCCTAGATGTATAGTAAAATTTCGATAGAGGAGATCGATATGGTAAAACTTTCTAAAGAGACACATCTTGAGATGTTCACTAAAATGGAACGTATTCGTGAATTTGATTCACGTATTAATAAATTGGTTCGTCGTGGTTTTGTTCAAGGAATGACTCACTTTTCAGTTGGTGAGGAAGCAGCCAACGTTGGGGCTGTTCAACACTTGAGCTATGACGATATCTTCTTTTCAAATCACCGTGGTCACGGACAATCTATTGCCCAAGACATGGATTTGAATAAAATGATGGCGGAGCTTGCAGGAAAGGCGACAGGTGTTTCTAAGGGCCGTGGTGGTTCTATGCACTTGGCTGACTTTGAAAAAGGTAACTACGGAACTAACGGTATTGTTGGTGGTGGTTATGCTCTTGCCGTAGGTGCAGCTCTCACTCAGCAATACAAAGAAACAGGAAACATTGTTGTGGCCTTTTCAGGAGATGGTGCAACTAATGAAGGCTCATTCCATGAGTCAGTCAATATGGCAGCTACTTGGAAATTGCCGGTTATCTTCTTTATCATCAATAACCGTTATGGTATCTCAATGGATATTCATAAAGCTACAAACACACCTCACCTTTATACACGTGCGGAAGCTTATGGTATTCCTGGTTTCTACTGTGAAGATGGTAACGATGTTTTGGCTGTATACGAAACAATGGGCAAGGCTGTTGAGCATGTCCGTGGTGGCAACGGTCCCGCTATCGTTGAGGTAGAATCTTACCGTTGGTTTGGTCACTCAACTGCTGATGCAGGTGTTTACCGTACTAAGGAAGAAGTTGACGAGTGGAAGAACAATAACGACCCAATTATTAAATACCGTAACTATCTCGTTTCTGAAAATATCGCAAGCGCTGAAGAGTTAGATGCTATCCAAAGCCAAGTTAAGGCAGAAGTTGATGCAGCTTATGAGTTCGCCCAAAATAGCCCAGATCCAGAACTTTCAGTTGCCTTTGAAGATGTATGGGTAGACTAAAGAGAAAGGTTGAGGAATACAAGTATGAGTGAAACAAAAATGATGGCCTTGCGTGAGGCAGTAAACCTTGCTATGAGCGAGGAGATGCGTAAAGACGAAAACATCTTCCTTATGGGTGAAGATGTCGGTATCTATGGTGGTGACTTCGGTACATCAGTTGGGATGTTAGCAGAATTTGGTGAAAAACGTGTTAAAGATACACCAATTTCAGAGGCAGCTATCGCTGGTGCAGCTGTTGGATCTGCCATCACAGGTCTTCGTCCAATCGTTGACTTGACTTTCATGGACTTCATCACGATTGCCCTTGATGCTATCGTTAATAATGGTGCAAAAAACAACTACATGTTTGGTGGTGGTTTGAAGACTCCTGTAACTTTCCGTGTAGCTTCTGGTTCAGGGATTGGATCTGCGGCACAGCACTCACAATCTCTTGAGTCATGGTTGACTCACATTCCAGGGATTAAAGTGGTTGCTCCAGGTAATGCTAACGACGCTAAAGGTCTTTTAAAATCTGCTATTCAGGACAATAACATTGTTATCTTCATGGAACCAAAAGCACTTTACGGTAAGAAAGAGGAAGTGACTCAAGATCCTGATTTCTACATTCCACTTGGAAAAGGTGAAATCAAGCGTGAAGGGACTGACCTTACTATTGTCACATATGGTCGTATGTTGGAACGTGTTCTTAAGGCTGCTAAAGAAGTGGCTGAACAAGGTATTAACGTTGAGGTCGTTGACCCACGTACGCTTATCCCACTTGATAAGGAATTGATTTTCGAGTCAGTTAAGAAGACTGGTAAACTGATGTTGGTCAATGATGCATATAAGACTGGTGGATTCATCGGTGAGATTGCTGCTATGGTTACTGAAAGTGAAGCATTTGATTACCTTGACCACCCAATTGTACGTTTGGCAAGTGAAGATGTGCCTGTACCTTATGCGCGTGTCTTGGAACAAGCGGTTCTTCCAGATGTTGAAAAGATTAAGGCTGCTATTATCAAGATGGCCAATAAAGGAAACTAACTTTCTAGCGACGGTTAAGTGATATGTCTCGCTAGTAAAATGTGTTTCTTGATTTAACTGTGAGAGTATCGGAAAATATAATTTAAAGTAGAAAGGAGGGGGCGTTAAAGCGTTTGAGTTGATTTGAACTCAAACGAAATGCTTCGGAATTTAGATAGTTTTATTTGTGTGCAAGCACACTAAATGTAAAACTCCTAAAACTCTGTCGCATTTTAGCGTTCTTAGTATCATAAAATATGGCTTTTGAGATTATTATGCCAAAGCTTGGTGTGGACATGCAGGAAGGCGAAATCATCGAGTGGAAGAAACAAGAGGGTGATGTGGTTAATGAGGGGGATATCCTTCTTGAAATCATGTCAGATAAAACGAACATGGAACTTGAAGCAGAAGATTCTGGTGTTCTATTGAAGATTACCCGTCAGGCTGGTGAAACTGTACCAGTTACTGAGGTTATTGGTTATATTGGAGCAGAGGGTGAAGTTGTGGCCGATAATGCTGCGAGCGCACCAGCTACAGAAGCTGCTCCGCAAGTTGAAGAAGTTGCTACTGTGGAAGCACCTGTAGTGGCAGCACAAGCCAAAGCCCCTGTCGTACACGAAGGTGGCAAAGTACGTGCAACACCTAAAGCACGTAAAGTAGCGCGTGAGTTGGGGATTGACCTCGCTCAAGTTTCAGGAACTGGAGCAAAAGGTCGTGTTCATGCTGATGACGTTGAGGACTTTAAGGGTGCTCAACCTAAGGCAACTCCGTTGGCACGTAAGATTGCAGCGGACCTTGGTATTGATTTAGCTAGCGTATCTGGAACAGGCTTTGGTGGTAAGATTACCAAGGAAGATGTCCTTGTAATCAGTGCCCCAGCCCAAGTTAAGGAAGCTGCAGCTGCACCTGTGGTTGAAGCTAAGCCAGAAAAAGTCTTGCCAGAAGGTGTGGAAGTTATTCCAATGTCTGCTATGCGTAAGGCTATTTCTAAGGGAATGACGCACTCTTACTTAACTGCGCCAACCTTTACCCTTAACTACGATGTGGACATGACTAACCTTATGGCTCTTCGTAAGCAAGTCCTTGATCCAATCATGAATAAGACTGGCATGAAGGTGACCTTCACTGATTTGATTGGTTTGGCAGTTGTGCGTACCCTTATGAAAGAGGAACACCGTTACCTCAATGCATCCTTGATTGATGATGCGCAAAATATCGAATTACACAAATTTGTTAATCTCGGTATTGCCGTTGGTCTCGATGATGGCTTGATTGTACCGGTCGTTCATGGTGCAGATAAGATGAGTTTGTCTGACTTTGTGGTGGCCTCTAAGGATGTCATCAAAAAAGCTCAGGCTGGTAAATTGAAAGCGGCAGAAATGTCAGGTTCTACTTTCTCTATCACTAACTTGGGAATGTTCGGAACCAAGTCATTCAATCCAATCATTAATCAACCAAACTCAGCCATTCTTGGTGTTTCAGCAACTATTCAGACACCGGTTGTTGTTGATGGTGAAGTTGTCGTACGTCCAATCATGGGTCTATGCTTGACTATTGACCACCGTATTGTAGATGGTATGAATGGTGCTAAATTCATGGTTGATTTAAAACATTTGATTGAAAATCCAATGGAATTGTTGATTTAAGTAAAAAAATATCTGAAAACTGAAGTTTTAAAATAGAAAGGAGAGGGCGTTAAAGCGTTTGAGTTGATTTGAACTCGAACGAAATGCTTCGGAATTTAGATAGTTTTACTTGTGTGCAAGCACACTAACGTAAAACTCCTAAAATTCTGTCGCATTTTAGCGTTCTTAGTATCATAAAATATGGCTTTTGAGATTATTATGCCTAAGCTCGGTGTGGACATGCAGGAAGGCGAAATCATCGAGTGGAAGAAACAAGAGGGTGATGTGGTTAATGAGGGAGATATCCTTCTTGAAATCATGTCAGATAAAACGAACATGGAACTTGAAGCAGAAGATTCTGGTGTTCTTTTGAAGATTACCCGTCAGGCTGGTGAAACAGTACCAGTTACTGAGGTTATTGGTTATATTGGAGCAGAGGGTGAAGTTGTGGCTGATAATGCAGCCAGTGCACCTGTTGCAGAAGCAACTGCTCAATTAGAATCTGCTGGTCTTGAAGTTCCTAAAGCTCCTGCCCAAGCTGCTCCAGCAGCTGCTGCAGAAAAAGCACCGCTTGCTGACAATGAGTACGATATTATCGTTGTTGGTGGTGGTCCTGCTGGTTACTATTCTGCCATTCGTGGTGCACAACTTGGTGGTAAGGTTGCCATCGTTGAAAAATCTGAATTTGGTGGAACATGTTTGAATAAAGGATGTATCCCAACTAAGACCTATCTTAAAAATGCAGAAATCCTTGATGGACTTAAGATTGCTGCAGGTCGTGGTATTAACCTAGCGTCAACAAACTACACTATCGATATGGATAAGACAGTTGACTTTAAGAACTCTGTTGTTAAGACTCTTACTGGTGGTGTTCAAGGTCTTTTGAAGGCTAACAAGGTCACTATTTTTAACGGTCTTGGTCAAGTTAATCCAGATAAGACAGTTACTATTGGTTCAGAAACAATCAAGGGACGTAATATCATCCTTGCGACTGGATCAAAAGTATCTCGTATCAATATTCCTGGTATTGAGTCACAACTTGTGATGACATCAGATGATATCCTTGACTTGCGTGAATTGCCTAAATCACTTGCTGTTATGGGTGGTGGTGTCGTTGGTATCGAACTTGGTCTTGTTTATGCTTCATACGGTGTAGAAGTAACTGTTGTTGAGATGGCTGACCGCATTATTCCTGCTATGGATAAAGAAGTGTCACTTGAACTTCAAAAAATCCTTGCTAAGAAGGGTATGAAGATCATGACTTCTGTTGGTGTTTCTGAAATTGTTGAAGCCAACAACCAATTGACCCTTAAACTTAATAATGGTGAAGAGATTGTAGCTGATCGCGCCCTTCTTTCAATCGGTCGTGTTCCTCAGTTGGATGGTCTTGAAAATCTTAACCTTGAATTAGACCGTGGTCGTATCAAAGTGAATGCTTATCAAGAAACATCAATCCCTGGTATCTATGCACCGGGTGATGTAAACGGAACTAAGATGCTTGCTCACGCTGCTTACCGTATGGGTGAAGTTGCAGCTGAAAATGCTATGCATGGTAACGTTCGTAAGGCTCACCTTGACTACACACCAGCTGCTGTATACACACACCCAGAAGTCGCAATGTGTGGTCTTACTGAAGAAGATGCACGCGCTAAATATGGTGATGTCCTCATTGGTAAATCAAGCTTTGCTGGTAATGGACGTGCTATTGCTTCAAACGAAGCTCAAGGTTTTGTTAAAGTCGTTGCAGATGCGAAGTACCATGAAATCCTTGGTGTTCATATCATTGGACCGGCTGCAGCTGAATTGATTAACGAAGCGTCAACAATTATGGAAAATGAATTGACTGTAGATGAGCTCTTGCAATCTATCCACGGTCACCCAACCTTCTCTGAAAACATGTACGAAGCCTTTGCTGACGTACTTGGAGAAGCAATCCATAACCCACCAAAGCGTAAATAATACGGATAAAATTCTCGGACAGATGTTCGAGGATTTTTCTTTTGTCGCAAATTTTCATCTTTAGATAAATCTCGTAAATTTCTTTGCATTTTTTGTGTTAAGTACGAATAGTTAGTTAAAGGGTTTTCAAATAAGATAAGTCGCTATTTTAGTAGCGTTTATAATTTTATAATATTTCTATTTTATTTAGAAAATTTTTAATAACGCCCTTTCCACGAGAGTTTTTCTGTGGTAAAATGGTTCAAGTATTACAAATGCAAAAGGAAAGTTAAATGCGAACAAAAGATTTTATCTACTATGCTAGTGCGGCTGTTCTCTTGGCTGTAACTACTCAGGTTGCTCAAGCAGACGAAGTGGCAACACAAACGCCTTCTATTACTGAAGGGAATCAGTATCAACCTGCGACAGCGGCTGAGATTTTTGGTGGTGAAGCAGCCTTACCTGTAACTCCTAGTTCAACGGTTTCAGCACCCGCAGCTTCGAGTGAAGTGGCAAAAGCTAGTGCTCCAGTGGTATCTACGTCTCCTGCTTCACAGAGTTCCGAGGCTGCAACGGCAACTGCATCAACATCTGTAGCTAACTCAACAACGATTGTTACGTCTACATCAGCAGTGACTTCAAACGCTAGCTCTGAGAGTGTGACCGCTTCTGCACATTCAACAGCTTCTGAAGCCCCTAACAGCGCTGTTGCCACACCTGCTAAATTAACGAATTCTACGGATGTTCCTTCGCCAACTCTTAAGGTGCAACCGAAGACTTTTATCGATGTCAGCAGCCATAATGGTGAAATCAGTGTAGATGACTATCGTGCTCTTGCACGCCAAGGTGTTGGTGGTGTCGTTGTTAAGTTGACTGAGGATACTTGGTACAACAACCCTAAAGCACCATCACAAGTTCGCAATGCTCAAATTGCCGGTCTTCAAGTATCTACCTATCATTTTTCTCGATACACAACAGAGGAAGAAGCACGTGCCGAGGCTCGTTTCTACATTCAAGCTGCACAAAATCTTAACCTTCCAAAGAGCACTGTTATGGTTAACGATTTCGAAGACTCTAAGATGCTTCCAAATATCAACCATAACACTCAAGCTTGGGTTAACGAAATGCGTAAGCATGGATACAACAACTTGATGTTCTACACAAGTGCCAGCTGGTTGGATGAGAATAATCTAGGCTACCGTGGACCTGTCTCAACCTCTCAATTTGGTATCGAAAATTTCTGGGTCGCACAGTACCCATCATCAACTCTTACAGCTACAAGCGCTAAAAACATGCGTTACAATGCTAAAACTGGTGCTTGGCAGTTTACAGCAACTGCTAATATCCTGCCAGGTAAACATGTCTTCGACCACAGCGTGGATTATACAGGACGTTTCACAGCTAATGCTAGTGCTGAGGTTGATGCAACTCAAGGCAATTTGAGTGGAACCATTTCTATTGTCAACAATAATCCAACTGTTGGTAGCTTTGATGTTGTCATCTCTAATGTCAAAGCACCAAATGGTGTTGAAACAGTCTCTGTCCCAATTTGGTCAGAAATTAATGGTCAAGATGACATTATCTGGTATACGGCTAACCGTCAAAATAATGGAACTTATACAGTAAACGTTAAGGCTTCAGCTCATAAAAACTCGACAGGGCTTTATAATATCCACCTTTATTATGTTCAAAAAGATGGTCAATTGACGGGTGTTGGTGGAACAACTACGCAAGTCTTCATTGGTAAGACACCTGAGCAGTTGAAACCTAAAGCAAGTTTTGCTATTGAAAACAATAATGCTAAGGCTGGAACTTTTGACGCCGTTATCACCAATATCTCAGCACCACTAGGTGTTAAAGAAGTTTTGGTGCCATCATGGAGTCTTGAAAATGGCCAAGACGACCTTATTTGGCATAAGGCGACTAAGCAAACTGATGGCAGCTACCGTGTAACCATTAAGGCAAGTGAGCATAAGGGCACTAAAGGAAATTACCGTGCCGATGCTTATATCGTGGATAACTCTAACAATCGCCATTATATTGCTGAAAAAGTAGTGGCTGTTGATTATGCTCGACCAAGTGGTGTCCTTACGATTGAAAACAACAATACTGCAGCAGGTACTTTTGATGCAGTTGTTCGTAACATTGTTGCTCCTACAGGTTTGAAAGAAGTTCTTGTTCCTTCATGGAGTTTAGCTGGTGGTCAAGACGACCTTATCTGGCATAAGGCAACTCGTCAAGCCGATGGTTCTTACCGAGTGACTATCAAAGCAACGGATCATAAGAATTCAACTGGTAAGTACCGTGCCGATGCCTACCTTGTAGATGACTCTAACAAACGTTTCTACCTTACTGAAAAAGTGGTAGAAGTTTCTCAAACTCGTCCTAGTGCAAGCCTCTTTATTGAAAATAATAATGCTGATTTAGGTACTTTTGACGCTGTTATCCGCAATATCGTAGCACCAAATGGGGTTAAGGAAGTTTTAGTTCCTTCATGGAGTCTCGTTAATGGACAGGATGATCTCGTTTGGCACAAGGCTAGTCGCCAATCTGATGGTAGCTACCGTGTCACTATTAAGGCTAGTGAGCATAAAAATTCACTAGGAAATTACCGTGCTGACGTTTACATCGTAGATAATGCCAACCAACGTCATTATGTCACTGAAACCATTGTAGACGTAAAACATAATAAGCCAGTCGGTACTATTTCAGTTGTTAATAACAATAATGATACTGGTACTTTTGATGTCATTATCAGTGATGTCTATGGTTCTAAAGGTGTTCGTACTGTTCAAGTACCTATTTGGTCTGAAAAAGATGGTCAAGATGACATTCGTTGGTATGAAGCCACACGTCAAGCTAATGGCACTTATACGGTAAATGTTCAAGCTACTAACCACAAAAATTCAACAGGTTTGTACAATATTCATTTGTACTACATTTTAAATGATGGGTCACAAGTTGGTGTAGGAGGGACAACGACAACAGTTGAATTCCGTAATGCTAAGACTAAAACGCAAACCTATATCACTAATGTTAATTCAGAAGCAGGTAGTTTTACAGTTGTAGTTGATCAAGCGCCACAAGGACGTCAGATTAAGAATATTCGTGTAGCTGTATGGTCAGAAAGTAACCAAGGAAACCTTTCTTGGTACAATACAGCACCTACTGGAACACATACTGAAATCAATGTATCGACTGTTAATCATAAGAATCTCATAGGTAACTATACGACTCACGTTTATGTAGATTATGTAGACAATACTGTAGACGGATTTAACCTTGGTGAGACAGCTCTTGCTCCACGTAATCGTCGTGTTGAACCTCAGACGACTTATTATTCTCAACGTGACCCTCGTTGGGCTTCTAAGTGGTATGGTGTCAGCAATATGGATCAATCTGGCTGTGTTCCAACATCACTTGCCATGACTTTTACAGATATCTTGGGAACTGTCATTGCACCAACGACAGTTGCGGATTATTTGTACTACAATACAAATTCATTTAACAAAACATCAGTCGCTGGTACTGATGCAGATGGTATTGTATTAGCAAGTAAAAATTGGGGTCTGAAGAGCAACGTACTTTCAAGTATTGCTAACATTGCCTCAGCTTTGATGTCAGGGCAACACGTTTTGGCGGCAGTAGGAGCAAGTCAATTTATCAATTATCCTTACACGCATGAAATCGTACTTCATGGCTATGATAATGGTAAAACATATGTTCGTGATCCATTTAACGCCAATAACAATGGATGGTATTCATTGGATTACATTCATGGTGTTCAGAGTAGAGATTCAATGGATACTAAGCTTGGTGCACCATTCTTCTCTGTCTTTGCTTAATCTATCAATCAAAGGTCTTTAGAAGGAAACTTCTAAGGGCTTTTTTAGTGTTGATTTTTGATAGTTATCTTGTTATTTACCTATTTTCAGAATATTATATACAGGGTTGAAATCTTATATTTATAGGTTTTTACGTTATTAATTTGGGTTGTGTTAGTACTATTAGTATAGAAATTACTTAAATTTTTATCATTTTTGTAGTTTTTTTAGAGAATTATCACTTTTCCTCTATTCGTAAGATATTTTCTATGGTAAAATGGGTGACGTATTAAAAAGTGTCAAAGGAAAGTTAAATGCGAACAAAAGATTTTATCTACTATGCTAGTGCAGCTGTCCTCATGGCGGTGACCACTCAGGTAGCCAGTGCGGATGAGGTAGCCACTCAAATGCCTACAGTTACTGAAGGGAACCAATATCAACCTGCGACTGCAGCAGATATTTTTGGTGATGGAGCAGTTCTTGCGCAAGAGTCACCAGCAGCAAGACCAAGTTTAACTGTTGCGGAAACATCTACAGCCACAAGTGAAGTAACAAACTCAAGTGCTCCACAAGTCAGTCAAGCGAGCTCAACAACGGTTGTAGCATCTGAATCAAGAGGAGTTGCATCTGAATCTGTAGTTCAGCCGAACACGGTAGAGAGTTCTGAAAATGCTAGGGTATCGACTTCTTCTGAGGTTTCAAGCGAGGTTGTAGCTGGACCTGCTAAATTGACTCATGCTTCAGGTTCATCTAATGATACTGATGTTTTAAAACCGAAGGCTAGCTTCTCAATTGAGAACAACAACAAGGTAACTGGTACCTTTGATGCGGTGGTTCGAGATATTGTTGCACCATTGGGTGTTAAAGAGGTTCTTATCCCATCTTGGAGTCTAGCTAATGGTCAAGATGATTTGATTTGGCATAAGGCAGCTAAGCAAATGGATGGCTCTTATCGTGTAACGATTAAGGCGGTTGATCACAAGGGCGAAGCTGGGAATTACCGTGCGGATGCCTATGTTGTTGACCGAACAAATAAGAGACATTATATTTCTGAGAAAGTAGTCTCTGTAACTTACTCTCGTCCAAGCGCAACCCTAACTATTGAAAATAATAATGCAGCTACAGGCACTTTTGATGCTGTGGTGAAAAACATCATAGCTCCTACAGGTCTGAAAGAAATCTTAGTACCGTCATGGAGTCTAGTTGGTGGACAAGATGATTTGATTTGGCATAAGGCTACGAAACAAGCGGATGGTTCTTACCGTGCTACCATTAAGGCAAGTGACCACAAAAATTCAACCGGTAAATACCGTGCCGATGCTTATATTGTAGATAATTTTAACAAGCGTTTCTACTTGACTGAAAAAGTGGTGGAAGTTAGCCAATCTCGTCCAAGTGCCAGCCTAACGATTGAAAATAACAATGCTACGACAGGAACTTTTGACGCGGTGGTTCGCAATATTGTTGCGCCTAATGGTCTTAAAGAGATTCTGATACCTTCATGGAGTCTTGTTAATGGACAGGACGATTTAGTTTGGCATAAGGCAAGTAAACAAGCAGATGGCAGCTATCGTGTGACGATTAAGGCTTCAGAACACAAACATTCAACTGGAAAATACAGAGCGGATGCTTATCTCATAGATAATACTGGTAACCGCCAGTATTTGACTGAGGCTGTGGTTGAGGTCAATGAAACTAAGCCAAGTGGTAGTATTTCTATCTTAAATAACAATGGTTCTGGAACTTTTGATGTGGTCATCAGTGATGTCTATAGCCCTAAAGGTGTGCGTACGGTTCAGGTACCTATCTGGTCTGAGACTGATGGTCAAGATGATATTCGTTGGTATGAAGCTACACGTCAAACAGATGGCAATTACAAGGTTACTGTTCAGGTAGCCAACCACAAAAACGTAACTGGTATTTACAATGTTCATCTTTACTTTATCCAAAATGATGGCTCACGAATCAGTGTAGGGGGAACACAAACAAAAGTTACTTTGTCAGAACCTAAAGCCGACCTTGCCATCACTGCTCTCAACAATGCTACGGGTAGCTATGATCTTGTTATCTCAAACTTGATTGTGCCACGAGGTTTCAAAGAAGTCCTAGTTCCAACCTGGTCAGAAAAGAACGGTCAAGATGATATCATCTGGTACAAGGCAGCCAAGCAAGCTAATGGAGACTATAAGGTAACTGTTCGTTCAAGTAACCATAAAGGTGATAGCGGCCTTTATAATTCTCATGTTTATTTGGTTGACAATGATGGTAAATTCATTGGCCTAGGTGGCAAACAAGTGACACTTGATATCACTAAAACTCAAGGAACATTGACTATTACCAATAATGATAAAAATCGTGGAACTTTTGATGTTCTTATCACCAATCTGACGAATCCAAGCGGTATTTCAGGTGTGGTAATACCTGTTTGGTCTGAGCAAAATGGTCAGGATGATCTTGTTTGGCATAATGCCACAAAACAGGATGATGGTTCCTACAAGGTGACTATTTCAGCCAGTCAGCACAAGTGGAATTCAGGCAAGTATATCGTTCATGGCTATATTGTTGATGCTTCTGGTAAGAATATCGGCTTTGGCGCTACCTCTGCCGATGTGGTAGCACCTAAGAAAATCGGTTCGGCATCAAGAGGAAACTACGATGTTTTAAATAAGGTTGTCTATCTAGATGCTGGCCATGGTGGCTATGATCCAGGAGCTTCGTACTTTGGTATTTCTGAAAAGAGCTTGACTTTGGCAATCCAAAGCCGTGTGAAAGCTAAACTAGAATCAGAAGGTTATCAAGTTGTGACCATACGTACCAGCGATACCTATGTTGATTTGACGGATCGCTCTCGTGCAGCTAATGCCTCTGAATCAGATATCTTCGTAAGTATCCACATCAATGCTTCAGGCAGTTCAGCAGCACAGGGAATCGAAACTTATTATTACCAACCTTATGCAGAATACCCATCACGCATTAATGCGACCTACCATGCTAATCCGACTCGTTTGAGTATGAGTGACACTTTGGCCAATGCCATCCAGTCCAGCCTTATTAATGCGACTGGCGCTCAGAATCAGGGTGTGAAACGTCAAACCTTTGCAGTCTTGCGTGAAACGACAGCGCCAGCAGTTCTCCTTGAACTTGGCTTCTTGTCAAATCCTCAAGAAGCAGCCCGTTTGAATACCTCTGCTTATCAAGAGACTTTAGCTAACGCAATTGTGGCAGGGATTAAGCGTTATTATTCTGTTTATAACTAATAGATTGAGAGAATTTTATAGTTCTCTCTTTTTTTATTTTAAAGGAGCGAAAACGCTTGCATAAATCTAATCTAAATGGTATATTAAAAAACATGAAAACGTTAACCAAAAGGAGTTAGTATGAAAAGAAATACTCAAACTAATGACGAAAAAGTCCTTCGTTATAGTCTTCGCAAGTACAAGTTAGGGTTGGCTTCTGTAACCATTGGAGCTGTTTTTTTGAGCTTTGCTGCTACTCATGGAGTCAAGGCAGAAGAAGTAGTGTCAACACCTGCCTCAAGTACACAGGTAGAATCAGCTGATTCTAGTCTTACCACCAGTGGTCTAGTAACTGAAACGCCAACAGCTCCTCTAACAGCCGAGAATGCCACAGTGTCCAAGGAAAATGAGCCAGTTTCTCTTTCAGAAGAAAATACTAGCCGTACCGAGCCTACCAATCTAACTGAAACTAGCGAAAACACGCCAAAAACAGTAAGTACTAATAATAGTCAAGCTCTCACTAATACATCTGAGGAACCTATTGCTGAGGGGACTATTCGCTTGCATTTCCAAGAGTTGCCAAGTCAGGATAAGGCATCACTTGGGCTTTGGACTTGGGATGATGTGGAGACGCCATCATCTCAGAAAGGTGCTTGGCCAACAGGAGCAACCTCATTTGCAGAAGCCAAACAGGATAATTATGGTGTTTACTTGGATGTAAAGCTGTCTTCAACACCTAAAAAGCTTAGTTTCTTGATTAATAATGCCGCTGGAACGAACCTTTCAGGGGATAAAGCAGTCGAAATTCTTAGCCCTCAAATGAATGAGGCTTGGATTGACAAAGATTTTCAAGTTTACAGTTATCAACCTATCCCTCAAGATCACGTTCGTATCAATTATTTCCGTACGGATGGCGACTATAGTAATAAGTCTGTCTGGTATTGGGGTGATGTTAAGGATGCTCCAAGTAATTGGCCTGATGGTGTCAATTTCCAACCAAATGGTAAATATGGTGCCTATTTAGACATTCCGCTAACCGAGGCTGCTAAATCTATCGGATTTTTACTCTTAGATGAGAGCAAAACAGGAGATGATGTGAAAATTCAACCAAATGATTATAAATTTAGTGACTTGAAAAAAACTCGTCAGCTTTTCGTACGAGATACTGATACGACAGTCTACACCAACCCTTATTTTGTTAAGGATGTGCGTTTGACTGGAGCTCAGCAGCTTAGTCCAAGCCAAATCGAACTTAGCTTCACCAATTTAGAAGATGTTTCATCTGAGGATATTCTCAAAGACCTAAAGGTGACAGACAAGGATGGTAACAGTGCAACTCTTAAACAGCTTGAGTTGGATGCTAAACTCAAAAAAGCTACATTAACAGGTGATTTTGCTGCGGAAAATCTGCCTTACAAGGTCACTTTGGGCAATGATAGTTTTAAAACGTCTGAGAGTTGGCAATTGAAGGATGCGCTCTACAGTTACGATGGTGAATTGGGTGCCCGTCTTCAAGAGAATGGTACTAAGGCACATGTGACACTTTGGTCACCAAGTGCAGATCAAGTAGATATCATTGTCTATGATAAGAATAATCAAGACATGGTTCTTGCTGAACATGCCCTAAGCAAAGGACCTCGAGGTACTTGGCAAGCTGACTTGCTTGCGACTGATCTTGGTTTGGAAAACTTAACAGGTTATTTCTATCAATATCGCATTAAACGTGGTGATCAGTCTGTAATCGTTTTGGATCCTTATGCTAAGTCTTTGGCTGCTTGGAATAGTGACGATGCCAGCAAGGGACCTGAACACAAGATTGCCAAGGCTGCCTTTGTAGATCCTGCTAATTATGGACCAAAAGATCTTGACTACGCTAAGATTCCAAACTTTAAATCTCGAGAAGATGCCATCATTTATGAGGCTCATGTCCGAGATTTCACCTCTGATAAGGCTATCTCAGCTGAATTGAAACACCAGTTTGGGACTTTTGCAGCCTTTGCAGAGCGTTTGGATTATCTTAAAGATCTCGGTGTTACCCATATTCAGCTTTTACCAGTATTAAGCTACTATTTCGTCAATGAAATGCAAAATGGGAAGCGTTTGGATGCCTATGCATCAAGTGATAGTAACTACAACTGGGGCTATGATCCACAAAACTATTTCTCTTTGACGGGTATGTATTCTGAAAACCCAAATGAACCAGCTAAACGTATCGAAGAATTCAAGAATTTAGTTGCTGCTATTCATGCCCACGGTATGGGCGTTATCTTGGATGTAGTCTATAATCATACAGCCAAGACAGCTATTTTTGAAGACCTTGAGCCAAATTATTATCACTTTATGGATGCTGATGGTACTCCTCGTTCGAGTTTTGGAGGGGGTCGTCTAGGCACGACTCACTATATGAGTCGTCGTGTCTTGGTTGATTCGATTGCTTATCTTACTAAGGAATACAAGGTGGATGGTTTCCGTTTTGATATGATGGGTGACCATGATGCTGAAAGTATCGAGCAAGCTTACCATGCTGCAAGTGCCCTTAATCCAAACCTTATTATGCTTGGTGAGGGCTGGGTGACTTATACTGGCGATGAAAATAGCCCTGTTCAGCCTGCCGATCAGTCTTGGATGAAAGACACAGATACCGTAGCTGTATTTTCAGACGATATTCGAAACACCCTCAAATCAGGTTATCCAAACGAGGGGACACCTGCCTTTATCACAGGTGGCAAACGTGATATTAATAAGGTCTTTGACAATATCAAGGCACAGCCAACTAACTTCGAGGCTGATTCTCCAGGTGATGTGATTCAATATATTGCTGCTCACGATAATTTGACCCTTTTTGATATCATCGCCCAATCAATCAAGAAAGATCCAAGCAAGCCTGAGAATAATGCTGAAATTCATCGTCGCTTGCGTCTAGGAAACCTTATGGTCTTGACAGCTCAGGGAACACCATTTATTCACTCTGGTCAGGAATACGGCCGCACCAAACAGTTCCGTGATCCTGCCTACCGTTATCCTGTGTCTGAGGACAAGGTGCCGAATAAGTCACATCTCTTAGTGGATGAAAAGGGCAATCCATTTGACTATCCTTACTTTATCCATGATTCTTATGATTCTAGTGATGCCGTCAATCATTTTGACTGGACTAAAGCAACTGATAGCCAGGCCTTCCCAGAGAATACGAAAACTCGCGCCTTTACCAAAGGTTTGATCGCCTTACGTAAGTCGACAGATGCCTTCAATTTCAAATCAAAAGCAGATGTAGATGCACGTCTAACGCTATTGACAGTTCCTGGTCAGGACAATGTCGCTCAAGAAGATTTGGTATTGGGATACCAAACTGTTGCTTCGAATGGAGACCGTTACCTTGTCTATGTCAATGCTGATAGCAAGGCTCGTCAGTTTGATTTGAGCAAGATTACAAATGGCCTATCCTATCTGGTTTTGGCAGATGGCAGTCAAGTCAATTTATCCGGAATTAGTGAGTTATCAGGTGTTGCAATCAACAATCACATCTTGACCTTGGATCCACTAACAGCGACTATTATTCGTTTGACTAATGCTAAAACACCAACTGAGGCAGTAGATCAGCCTTCTGAAAAGACCGGGTCATTTGGTGGTAAAAATACTGAGGCAACTAAAACAAATGTCAAGGCTTCAGGTAAAGAGGACCTTGTTGGAGATGCTGAACTTGTTAATCGTGATAATGGTCAGGCTAAGACTGAAGCTAGTCATCAGACTGATAAACAACTGCCATCCACTGGTGAAAAGACAAATCGTGGACTCTTTGTAGCAGGTCTGCTAAGTATTCTTAGTCTAGGATTCCTTCGAAAACGTCGTACAAAATAATAAGTAGCAACAGGTTATTTCCTGTTGTTTTTCTTTTATTTAGAATCATTCTTATCTGCTCTTTAGAATAGTTCTTAAATAGCCTAAAACCGTTGACAGTGCTGGTTTCTTCTGTTAGTTTAGATATTGTTCTCTTACATACGAGAGATCATTATTGACTTATCATCGTTCGTTTTTTATTAATGATAAAACGACGATTCACATATATAACGACAAATGTCGAACACTATCTTGAAAATAGGAGACATTCATGAAAAAACTTAGCAAACTTGGTGTTGTTCTTTTGGCATCAGGACTTTTATTGACGGCTTGTGCCAAATCTGGTAATTCAAGTCATTCAAGTTCAACTAGCTCAAAACTCACAGCCAGTGAGCAAAAGCAATTGAAGCAGGCCACAAGTGATTACAAGACTTTCGTAGAAGGCGAAATTGATCAGCTTTTGAAAGATACTGAAGGATTCAGTGAAACCCTCAAGTCAGGAAATCTTGAAGAAGCTAAGAAACAATACCCATTGATTCGTATGGCTTACGAGCGTTCAGAGCCGATTGCAGAAAGCTTTGGTGAGTCTGACGTGAAAATCGACTACCGTTTGGTTGATTACATGGACGAAAATAAATCAGAAGACGGTTGGTCAGGGTTCCACCGTATCGAACGTATCATGTGGCAAGACAACACGACAGAGGGTACTGATACCTATGTAGATAAGTTGGTTAACGATATTAAGGAACTCAAAGCTAAAATTGCAACTGTTAAAGTTACTCCAGATATCATGCTGACGGGTGCTGTAGACCTTCTTAATGAAGTTGCTACTCAAAAGATTACAGGTGAAGAAGAAGTCTTCTCACACACCGATCTTTACGACTTCCGTGCCAATATTGAAGGGGCAGAAAAAATCTTTGAACTCTTCAAGCCATTGATTCAAAAGAAAGATGCTAAGCTTGTTAAGACTTTGGAAACAGAATTCAAGAATGTCAATGGTCTTTTGGACAAACACATGACTGATGAGAAAAACTATAAGTCTTATACAGATTTGAGTGAGGCAGATACTAAGGAATTGGCCGAAGCTGTAACTAAACTTGGTGAACCATTATCACAAATGGGTGTTATCCTAGATGGGAAATAAGAAAAATGACTGACGAAAAATTTTTAGATAAAAAAATGGACCGTCGTGAATTTCTTAAAAAAGCAGGTATTGGAGGGGCTGGGCTTGCGCTTGGTCTTTCTGGTGCATCTGCTTTTTTCGCTAATCAGGATAGTTCAACAAAAAAAGCCCTTGATGGGGATGAAGATATTAGCTTCTTTGGTAAGCACCAAGCTGGGATTACGACTCCCATGCAGAAGGCTTGCTACTTGGTGGTTCTAGATCTTCATACAACTGATAAAAAAGAAGTGATCCAACTCTTTAAAGACTGGACAGACTATAGTAGTAAATTGGTCGAAGGAGAGCTGGTCAAAAAAGATGGTTCCAATGCCCTCTTACCTCCAACAGATACAGGTGAAACAGTGGGACTCAACCCCTATCGCTTGAGCCTGACTTTTGGTGTTTCGGCTGATTTTCTTAAAAAACTTGGCTTGGAATCCAAGCGTCCTAAGCTCTTCCGTGATTTACCTCCATTTCCAAAGGAGCAGTTGCAGGACAAGTATACAGGCGGAGATATCGTCATACAAGCCTGTGCGGACGATGAACAGGTAGCCTTCCATGCTGTTCGAAATCTGATCCGCAAAGGTCGTAATAAAATCACCATGAAGTGGAGCAAATCTGGTTTTGCAGCCATCGGAGATCGTAAGGAGACGCCGCGAAATCTCTTTGGTTTTAAGGACGGTACTGCCAATGTTACGACGGAAAAGGAATTCGACAAGGTTGTCTGGACTGATAGTAAAGATTGGATGAAGGGTGGTTCTTATATGGCTCTTCGTCTAGTACAGATGCACTTGGAGACTTGGGATCGTACCAATTTGCAGGAGCAGGAAAACACCTTTGGCCGCTATAAGGAATCAGGTGCTCCCTTTGGTAAGAAAGATGAGTTTGACGAAGTAGATCTGTCAAAACTACCAGTCGATTCGCATGTCCGTTTGGCTAAAGAAGTAGATCTTCCTATCTTACGTCGTTCCTATTCTTATTCTGATGGCATTGATGAGAGAACTGGCCAGTTTGATGCAGGCTTGATTTTCATTGCCTACCAGAAGGACCCAGACCGTTTTGTCAAAATACAGACCAATCTTGGTGCTGTAGACAAGATGAATGAGTACATCACCCATATCGGAAGTGGGCTCTTTGCTTGCTTTGCTGGCGTGGAGAAAGGAGGCTACCTTGGTCAAGCACTCTTTGAATAAACTCCTCGTTTTGCTTGGACTTTTAGCTCTATTCTGGTCCTATCCAGTTGCTGCTGAATCCTATAGTGATCTCTATATCAAAATCACAGATGCAACAACAGCTGTTCAAAACAAGGATCAAGCAAAAGCTAAGGAATTAGTTGGTGAGATTAAAACTGATTTCGAAACTAAAGAAAATCACGATTCCAAGGCTGGTAAAAAAGTTAGCAAGGCTCTTGATATTAAAGGTGACGTGACAGAAGAAGACCTAACCTCTATCTCGTCAGCCCTTCTTAAATTTGAGAAAGAGCAAAATCCTGTTGACTTGGATGCCGAAAAGGAAAAACTTGAGACCCGTCTCAATCCTTATTTCAAGAATTTACAGGATGCCATTACGGCTAAAGACCTAGCTGAGACCCGCAAAACTTATGGCGAATTGAATAATGCTTGGACGCGAAATGAAGCTGTTGTCCGTGACCACAGTACTGCCTACTACGGCAAGATTGAGACGGCTATTTCACTTTTGCGAAGCAGTATTGAGACGGAGCCTACTGATTTCACCAGCATCCAGTCATCCTATGATGATCTCAAGGGTGGGATTGATGACTTTATCAAGGGCGTCCCTCTTGATAGCACAAGCTCAAGTTTAACCCTAAAAGATGGTATTAAGCTCTTGGAAAAAGCTCTCGGTCAATTCCAATCAGGTGATGAAAAAACGGCTGCGGCAACTATGAAGAAGTTCATCACTATCTGGCCAACCATTGAAGGTGACGTGAGCACGACTAACCCAAGCCTCTATACGCGCGTGGAGAGTGAAACACCGGTTATCATGGTTAAGGGGAAAGAAAAAGCTTATCAGGACAAACTGCAAGCCTTAATTACAGACCTATCAGCTATCGATACCAGTGCTTCTTATAATGCATTTGATGCCATGTTGATTCTCTTGCGTGAAGGGGTTGAAGCCCTCCTCATCGTCATGGCTCTTGTGACAACTCTTAAGGCAGCTAAGATGCGTAAGGGACTCAAATGGGTTTATGGCGGAGCCATTGCTGGTGTTCTTGCCAGCGCAGTTATAGCTGTTATCTTACAAGTTGTTTTTCCAGCCGTAACTTCGGGCTCTAACCGAGAAATTATTGAAGGTGGCGTTGGTATCTTTGCAGTTGCGATGATGATTCTGATTGGTATTTGGCTTCATAGCAAGTCTTCAGTCAAACAGTGGAATGACTTTATGGACCGTCAGATGAAGACAGTGACGGCTACTGGAAGTTTTGTATCTATGTTTGCCCTTAGTTTCTTGGCTGTCTTCCGTGAAGGTGCCGAGACCATTCTTTTCTATGTTGGTATTATCCCACGTATCACGACAGCTAATTTCTTGATTGGTATTGCTTTAGCCATTGCAGTTCTTGTTATTATTGCCGTTGCTATGACTAAAGCTAGTCACTATATTAAACCACATCGTATCTTCTTTATTTTGACCTGGTTGATTTATGCCTTGGCCTTCAAGATGCTCGGTGTCAGCATTCATGCCCTTCAGTTGACTAATATGATGTCCAATCATTTGATTAGTGGTTTCCCAACCATTGATTGGGCTGGTATCTATCCAAGCTGGGAAGTCCTAATTCCACAACTTATCTTTATTGCTATCATTGCCTTTGTAACGGTGAAACAGCATGGCAAGAAGTAAGGACGAGATGACCATTGTTGAGCATCTGGTGGAATTTCGGAGACGTTTCATTGCAGTAGTGTTGTGCTTTTTCCTAGTTTTTTGTATTACTCTGTTGTTTGCTGGGCAACTCTATGCTTATCTAACCAGAGGATTTGATAAGCCCTTATTGGTTCTTGGTCCTAACGATATTCTCTGGATTTACATTAACTTAGCCAGTCTCATGGCTGTTACGGTCACTTTGCCCTTTACCACCTACCAGATTTGGCAGTTTGTAAAACCTGGTTTGAGGGATAATGAAGCGCGTGCCATCTTTGCCTATATTCCAGCAACTTTTGTCTGTTTTGTATTGGGTTTGGCCTTTGGTTATAATTTTGTGAGTCCAGCTATCTTAGAAGTGCTTTTAAAGCTAGGTGAAGGACTCTTTGATACACAAATTACAGCACAAAACTACCTTAGTTTTTTACTGCATACGACAGTGCCTTTGGCTGTTCTCTTTGAACTTCCCGTAGTTGTTAGTTTCCTAACCTCTATAGGTATATTGACACCAGTATTTCTGACACGCTATAGACGCTATGCTTACTTCATTCTCTTGGTATTGGCAGTCGTTCTGACACCAGCCGACTTTATTAGTGACTTGGCCATGACTGCTCCCTTAATCTTACTCTATGAAGTTAGCGTAGCTCTTAGTAAGCTCATTTATAAACGTAAACAAAGAAAATATAAAGATAAATAGAAAGGAGATTTCATGGGAATTCTACGTGATATCGGAGCTCCAGGACTTATCATTATCGTCCTAGGAGCCCTCCTCATCTTTGGTCCTAAACGCTTGCCAGAACTTGGACAATCTATCGGTAAAATGTTAGCAGAATTTAAAGCAGCGGTAAATAAGACTGATGATAAAAAAGACGAAGAAGACAAGACTAAAGACTAAGATCTCTATCTAAAGGTTATCTTCAAGTTTCTTGACAATTCTAAGCTTTTATGACATAATACACTTGTATTGAATAGTAAGTCTATATCATAGGCAAGAAAAGACCCCAAGCTAACTTCCACATAAGCTCGGGGTCTTTTTTAGCACTATCTATCCTTGTTTAACCACTTGTCGATTAGACGAAGGATAACACCGACCACAATAGGTCCGATGATAGTTTTGAATAGTAAATCCATCATAGGCAAACTCACCTCCCTTCGTAGGCGGTGTCGAGGTGCCAAAGGATATTATATCATAGATTGAAAGAGATATGTTTAGTGAGTGATAGGAAGTATCAGTTAGAATGTGGTTTAATCATGCCAAACAAAAAATCAGCTCAAGAGGGCTGATTTTTTTATCTTACAAACTGATACGTTTTTCTGTTTCAGCGTCGAAGAAGTGACCTTTAGCAACGTTGAAAGTAAGGTTAACTTTTTCACCTGGATTATGGAAGTCACGCGCATCAACACGGGCAGCAAACTCAGTTTCTCCAAGTTTTAGGTAGAGCATTGTTTCTGCACCAAGAAGCTCTGAAACGACGACTTCAGCATCTACATTGGCATCTGGATAAACTTCTTGAACAATTGGACGGCTTGAAACATCTTCAGGACGGATACCAAAGATTACTTCATTGCCTTGATACCCTGTCTCTTTCAAGATTTTAGCTTGACCCTCAGAGATTGCAATATCCAAACCTTCAGAGTTAGTAATGCGGTTACCATCAACCTTAACATTAAAGAAGTTCATAGCAGGACTTCCGATGAATCCGGCAACAAATTTATTGGCTGGCTCATTATAAAGTTCTTGAGGGGTACCAATTTGTTCGATACGACCGATAGTACCAGAACCATCAGGATTTTTAGTAGAACTCATGATAACGATACGGTCAGCAAGAGTCATAGCTTCTGTTTGGTCGTGGGTAACGTAGATAGTAGTTGCACCAATATTGCGAGTAATTTTAGCAATTTCAGCACGCATGGTCACACGAAGCTTAGCATCCAAGTTTGAGAGTGGTTCGTCCATGAGGAAGACTTTAGCATCACGAACGATAGCACGTCCCATAGCTACACGTTGACGTTGACCACCAGAGAGGTCTGCAGGCTTACGATCTAAGAACTCAGTCAAACCAAGGCTAGCAGCAGCTTCACGGACACGTTTGTCGATATCATCTTTTTTATATTTACGAAGTTTAAGACCAAAGGCCATATTTTCATAAACAGTCATGTGAGGGTAAAGTGCGTAGTTTTGGAATACCATGGCAATGTCACGATCTTTTGGTGATTTGTCATTAACCACCTCACCATCGATATAGAGTTTACCTTCTGTGATTTCTTCGAGACCAGCAACCATACGGAGAGTTGTTGATTTACCACATCCTGAAGGACCTACGAAAACGATGAATTCCTTGTCTTTGATGTCGATACTGAAATCTTCGACAGAGTAGTGAGTTGCATTTGGGTATTTTTTGTAAATTTTATCCAGTTTAAGAGTTGTCATATCATTTATCCTTTATTATTTAACTGATCCGCCGGTTACACCTTCAACATAGTATTTCTGCATGAAGATAAAGAGAAGGGTGATTGGGATGGCGATGATAATAGCACCTGCGGTAAATGGAAGGAACCATTCATTGATAGCGTCTTGGTTAAGCATTTGGTAGAGTCCAAGGGCAACCGTATATTTATCTTTAACGTCGCCGAGGATAACAGATGCAAAGATGAAGTCTACCCAAGGTCCCATGAAGGCCATGAGGGCAGTGTAGACGATGATTGGTTTAGAAAGTGGCAAGGTAATCTTAGTGAAGATTTGAAGTCGAGTTGCCCCATCAATCATTGCTGATTCATCCAAAGAGTAAGGAATGGTATCAAAGAAACCTTTCGCAATGTAGAATCCAAGAGCTGCCCCAGCAGAATATACCAAGACCAAAGATGTCAAGGTTTGTGTCAAATTGAGGGCCTTCAAAATGTAGTAGACCGCAATCATTGACATGAATCCAGGGAACATGTTAAGTACAAGTGCCAATTTCAAGAAGCCATTTCTGTGTTTGAATTTAATACGGCTAAGTGAGTAGGCCATACCTACGGTAATCAAAGTTGAGAGGATACATGTACATGTGGCAACGATGAAAGTATTGATGAACCATTTTCCAAATGGGTAAGCATCGCTGGTAAACAGTTTAATGTAGTTATTAAAAGTGTAAGTCTTAGGGAAGAAGTAAGGCACCGCATTAGCTCCTTCACCACGGAAACTTGTAAGGAAGATCCAAATAATAGGGATCAACCAGATGACAGCTAGAACTGTCAATAGAATATAAGTACCAGTTAGGTAAAGATTTTTCTTACGTTTCATTATTTAGCAGCCCCTTCCTTGAATGAAGATGATCTTGTGTAGGCCAAGAGACTGAATGTTGCAGAGATGGCGAAAATCAAGATACCGATAACAGATGCCAAGTTGTAGTCTTTAGCGCTAACAGTCAGTTTGTAGAGCCAAGTTACCAAGAGGTCAGTTGAACCCGCTTGATAGTATTCAGAGTTAGTAGGTCCACCACCAGTAAGGAAGTAGATAACGTTGAAGTTATTGATATTACCAATGAATTGTTGAATCAACGATGGTGCCATAATCAAGAGAATTTGTGGAAAAGTGATGCTCTTGAAAATTTGGAATTTGCTTGCTCCATCAATTTCAGCAGCTTCAATCTGCTCAGTTGGCAAGTTCATGATGATACCAGTTGCGACCAACATTGTGAACGGAATACCAATCCACATATTTACAAAGATAATAGAGAACTTAGCCCAGAGAGGGTCAGTCAAGAATGGAATTGGTCCATTAGTAAGATGCAAGGTTTGAAGTAAACCATTCAAAGGCCCATGGTCATTAAGGAAGTTACGCATCAAAAGAAGGGATACGAACTGAGGAACGGCGATAGTGATAACAAAGAGAGTACGCCATACTTTCTTGAATTTAAGCCCTTTAGTGTTGAGCAAGAGAGCAAGGACAATACCGAAGAAGAAAGTTGTTGCTGTTGCAGCAACTGCCCAAATCAAGGTCCATGTCAAAAGTGGGAAGAAAGTACCAGCCATACGACCTTGTAAGACTTCACCAAAACTTGAGAAACCAACCCAGTCAAAGAGTGATTTAGGTGCTGGGTGATTGTGGTCAAAGTTAGTAAAGGCCAAACAGATCATGTAGATCAAAGGCAAGATTGTGAAGAGCAAAACTCCAATCAGTGGGACAGTCATAAGACCCATGTGGAAACGGCCATCAGCCAAGGTCTTGAAGTCTTCGATAAAGTTAGGAACTTTACGTCCAGACTGTTTGAGGGCCATGAGATGTCGAGCGCTTTTAAGGTTACACCAGTAAATATAAGCGAAGACTGCACAGAAGATTAATGACGCAAGTCCAAAAATCAACATAAGCATTGAATTATCTCCAGCAACCTGAACTGTAAGTTTAACGCCATTAACCTCTTTAACGGCCTCACCTTGTTCTTGAGTTCCCAAAGTAATCATTCCTTGAAGAGCTGGGACAATTTGGATAACGAATGCTACTAAGAAGGCAATCTCAGAAAAGAGGAAAAGCAATCCCTTGGTAAACTGTTTGTTAACCAAGTTTGCTAATCCCATTACCAGAAAGGATAATTTGACATCCCATGTACCTTCTTTGAAGACTTGGCGCATAGGAGTTGTGTCGTAGATTGTTTGTGACATAGATATCTCCTCAGATAAATGTGTGATTAGTGATGGTTTCTATTTTGTCTACAAATAAAAGATAAAGAGGATAGGAACTTGACCCACCTCTTTACCTTGTCATTGTTAGGATTCTTATTTAGCCGCTGCCAAATCTTTATCAAATTGTTGTAATTTAGTAAGGAATTGGTCTTCCTTGATTTTACCGTTATAAGCGTCACTCATAAGAGCAGCACTTTCAGTCCAGAAGACTGACATTTGACTAAGTTTAGGCATAACAGTTGTGTACTGCTCAGATGAACCCATAGTAATTACAGCTTGTGCAAGTGCATCCTTTTGAACAGCTTCAGAAGCTTGAACTTCTTTGTTGGCTGGGATGATGTGACGGTCTTCATTAGTGAATTGGTTATTTTGACTGTCTTTGCTTGTCAAAGCTTGTGCCAATTGGTAAGAAGCAGCAATACGTTCAGCGTTACCTTTAGATGGTGTTTGGTTAACTGCGTAAAGTTTTACACCCATGAAGGCTTTTTGTTGAACGTCTTGACCACCGATATTAACTGTTGGGTAAACAGCAATACCAAGATTGTCTTTACCGACAGCTTTAGCAGCTGCAGCGTAGTCCCATGGTCCTGATTGGAAAGCATCAACAGAACCATCTTCGAATTTAGCCATCATGTTAGCTGAATCAACATTAACAAATCCTTTGTTGTCTTTTTGAGCTGCGATGAATTTAAGAACGTTCACACCAGCTTCATTGCCCCAGTTAGTCCCTTTAACATCTTCACCGTTAGAGCCAAAGAGTGTGTCACCAACTGAAAGGAAGAGAGGACCAGTTACATAAGCATTAACTTCTTTCAAGTTGCTACCAAATTTAGCTTTAGAAGTGATTGTTTCATATGATTTCACATCTTCTTCATTAAGTTTAGATTTGTTGTAGTATGTAACTTGAGTTTCGATACCGTATGGGAAGGCGTAAGTTTTACCTTTGTATTGAGCACCTACAGCAGCTTGTTCAGTATCTTGCTCAGCAATTTCTTTTGAGTATTGCTCTGGGATTTCTTGGATAGCTCCAGCGTCTACCAATTTACCGAGTTGGTCATGTGGAAGTGAGAAGACATCTGCAGCAGTAGAAGCGTCCTTAGTCAAGTTTTCTTGAGCATTTGGATCTTCCATTTCAACCATATCAACTTTGTAACCAGATTTCTTTTCAAACTGTGCTACTGTATCTGAGTAAGATTTCTTAGCACCAGTTGGTACCCAAAGTTTCAAAGTCTTGCTATCTGAGCTTGAGCTCTTGCTTGAGTTTGAGCCACAAGCTACCAAGAGCGATCCAGCCACAAGTAATCCAGCACTACCAAGTAATACCTTTTGCCATTTTTTCATTTCTATTTCCTCCAGAAATTTAGTTTACGATAAACATTATGCAACCGTTTCCACAATCTGTCAAGTATTTTATAAAAAAATTTTTAACTTTGTGCAAACGATTGCAAAACTAAATTGTTTCGGTTATAATTGTTCTTGTATTTTACGACTATAAATATTTATTAGAATGAGAGGAAAATAATGGCTACAATTAAGGATGTTGCCCAAAAAGCAGGAGTAAGTCCTTCAACGGTTAGTAGGACCTTAAAAGATAATCCAGCCATTTCTGAAGAAACAAAAAACAAGGTGCGGGCGGCTATGGATGAATTAGGTTATGTCCCCAATCTTGCAGCTCAGATGTTGGCAACTGGCTTAACTCATAGTTTAGGTGTGATTCTTCCTCCTTTGGCGAATAGAGAAAATATCAGTCAACCCTTCTATATGGAAATTCTAACAGCAATTAATGAAGAAGCAAGTCGCAATTCTCAGGTCGTCAGTATTGCCACAGGTGCTAGTTTGGATGAATTAGTTAAACAAGTCGAACTCATGCATCGCCAAAAACGAGCTGATGGTTTCATTATTCTCTACTCTGAGAAGAATGATCCTGTTAAATCCTATCTCCTAAAAGAAAAAGTTCCTTTTGTCGTCATTGGAGCTGCAGGTGATACAAAAGATAAGGTTACCTACATCGATAATGACAATAAGGCCTTAGGTAAGGAAGCAGTGACTTATTTATCATCTCATGGTCATAAAAAAATAGGTTTTATTACGGATGACCTTTTTGGTCAAGTGGGACAGGAACGTTATCGAGGTTATAAAGAAGCAGCAGATGAACTAGAATTAGAAATCTTACCTGAACTTGTATTTTCATCTAAAACAATCGATAAGCTAAAGAAGGAATTAGATAGATTTTCTCCGACAGCTTTGATTGTCAAGGATGACCTTATCGCCCTTCGTCTCATTCAATGGCTAAACAATCAAGGAATTAGAGTACCTGAAGATTATGCCATTATTTCTTTCAATAATTCTACTTTTGCAGAAATCATGCATCCGTTCTTGACCACTTTTGATATTAATATCCAAGAACTTGCTAAAGAAAGTGTACAAAGTCTTATGGGACTCCTTAAGTCAACTAAGAACAAGTCACAGAAAGTCATCATTCCATTTAAACTTATAGAAAGAGAAAGCGTCTTAACGCATTCATAATATCTTAAGGAGAATCTAAGTAGTTGGTTAGTAAATTAGCCGGCTACTTTTTTATTTTATGTAAGATGACTATTTTCCGGAATTTACTAGAAGCCTCGGCTTAAAAACACTCTCTCAAATTGTAAGCGTTTGTTTTGCGAACAATTATTCAAGAAAAAATAAAAAAAAATCTATTTTTTTGTTAAAAATTCTTGACTAATGCAAACGTTTGCATTATAATAATAAGTGTAAAAAATAATTTGAGGTAAACGTTATGAACAAACGAGCAAGCGGTGTTTTGATGCACATCACATCACTTCCAGGTGACTACGGGATCGGGTCTTTCGGTCAAGCAGCCTATGACTTTGTTGATTTCTTAAAAGAAACAAAACAAACTTTCTGGCAGATTTTGCCACTTACTACAACAAGTTATGGGGATTCACCTTACCAATCATTCTCAGCGGTAGCAGGAAATACACACTTTATCGATTTGGATTTCCTTATTCGTGACAAATTTTTAACTAAAGCTGATGTTAAAGACGCTGACTTTGGGTCAGATCCTGAGTTTATTGACTATGCTAAAGTTTACGAAGCACGTCGTCCAATTCTTGAAAAAGCAGTTAAAGCAATTTTAGCAGATAAGAAAGAAACTAAAAGATTCGAAGCTTTTAAAACTAAAAATGCTAACTGGTTAGCTGATTATGCTGATTTCATGGCTATCAAAGAACACTTCGATAACAAAGCACTTCAAGATTGGGATGATAAAAAAGCAGTTAAACGCGATGAAGCAACTCTTGAGAAACTTCGCAAAGAACTTGCTGATGTTATCACATATCACCAAGTGGTACAATACCTCTTCTTTAGCCAATGGGCAGAACTAAAAGCTTATGCTAACAAAAATGGTATTCAAATCATCGGTGACATGCCAATCTACATTTCAGCTGATAGTGTTGAAGTTTGGACTCAACCACATCTCTTCAAACTAGACGCTGAATGTAAACCGCGTTACATTGCAGGAGTTCCACCTGATAACTTCTCAGCAACTGGTCAACTTTGGGGTAACCCAATCTATGCTTGGGATAAACACAAAGCTGAAAATTATGCTTGGTGGGTATTCCGTATTCAAGAATCATTTAAACTTTATGATTACTTGCGTATTGACCACTTCAAAGGGTTCTCTGACTTCTGGGAAATTCCTGGAGGTGATGAAACTGCTGAAAATGGTGAATGGGTTCCTGGACCTGGTTATGACCTTTTCAAAGTGGTTAAAGAAGAATTGGGTGATCTTAAAATCATTGCCGAAGACCTTGGTAACATTGATGATAAGACACGTAAACTTCTTGCAGACTGTGGTTACCCTGGAATGAAGATCGTTCAATTTGGATTCTACGATACTACTGGAAACAGCATAGACATTCCACACGTATACACACAACATTCAGTCGCTTACACAGGTACACATGATAACGAAGTAATCAACGGTTGGTACGACAACTTGACGCAAGAGCAACGTGATTATACTGATGCATACATCAACCGTCGTCAAGGTGAACCAATCACACGTGCTCTTCTTCGCACCCTCTTTGCTACTGTAAGCAACACAGCTATTGCGACTATGCAGGATATCCTTGATAAACCTGAAAATAGCCGTACAAACTTCCCTAACACAGTTGGTGAAAACTGGAAATGGCGTATGCTCCCAGGTGAAATCACTGTCGACAAGAAAGAATTTTTGACAGACATTACAGAAAGATATAATCGAGGTAATAACTAAAATGGCTACATTTACACAATATGTTGAAGCAAAAAACAAAAATCTTAAGGACCTTTCAAACGAAGAAATCTACTATCTTTTGTTGGAATTCGTAAAAGAAGCAGCTGCTCCAAAACCAAAAAACGATAGCAAACGTAAAGTTTACTATATCTCAGCTGAATTCTTGATTGGTAAACTTTTGTCTAACAACTTGATCAACTTGGGCATCTACAAGGATGTTAAAGCTGAATTGGATGCTGCTGGTAAATCAATCAGTGAAATTGAAGACGTTGAACCAGAACCATCTCTTGGTAACGGTGGTTTGGGTCGTTTGGCTTCATGTTTCATCGACTCTATGGCAACACTTGGCATCAACGGTGAAGGTGTTGGTCTTAACTACCACTGTGGTCTTTTCAAACAAGTCTTCAAAGACAACAAACAAGATGCAGAACCAAACTACTGGATTGAAGATCAATCATGGTTGGTACCAACTGATATCTCTTATGATGTTCCATTCAAAAACTTCACATTGAAATCACGTTTGGATCGTTTGGATATCTTGGGTTATAAGAAAGAAACTAAGAACTACCTTAACCTCTTTGACATCAATGGTGTGGACTACGATTTGATTGATAAAGGAATCACTTTTGATCAAGACGAAATCCAAAAGAACTTGACACTTTTCCTTTACCCTGATGACTCAACTCGTAAAGGTGAGCTCTTGCGTATCTACCAACAATACTTCATGGTATCAAACGCTGCTCAACTTTTGATCGACGAAGCTATCGAACGTGGATCTAACCTTCACGACCTTCCAGATTACGCTTACGTACAAATCAACGATACTCACCCATCAATGGTAATTCCAGAATTGATCCGTCTTTTGACAGAAAAACATGGATTTGAATTTGATGAAGCAGTAGCAATCGTAAGCAAAATGGTTGGTTACACAAACCACACTATCTTGGCTGAAGCCCTTGAAAAATGGCCTCTTGACTACCTTGAAGAAGTTGTTCCACACCTTGTTGTTATCATCAAGAAATTGGATGCTATCATTCGTGAAAAATTCGAAGATCCACGTGTTCAAATCATTGACGAACACAACCGTGTTCACATGGCACACATGGACATCCACTTCTCTACAAGCGTTAACGGTGTAGCAGCACTTCACACAGAAATCCTTAAATCTTCTGAGTTGAAACCATTCTACGACCTTTACCCAGAACGCTTCAACAACAAAACAAACGGTATTACATTCCGTCGTTGGTTGGAATTCTCAAACCAAGAACTTGCTGACTACATCAAAGAATTAATTGGTGATGGTTACCTTACTGACGCAACACAATTGGAAAAATTGGCTGCCTTTGCAGATGATCCAGCAGTTCACAAACGTTTGGCTGAAATCAAATATGATAACAAGTTGTCACTTAAACGTTATCTTAAAGCCAACAAAGGTATCGATCTTGATGAAAACTCAATCATTGATACTCAAATCAAACGTTTCCACGAATACAAACGTCAACAAATGAACGCTTTGTATGTCATCCACAAATACTTGGAAATCAAAAAAGGAAACCTTCCAAAACGTAAAATCACTATCATCTTTGGTGGTAAAGCAGCTCCTGCCTACGTTATTGCTCAAGACATCATCCACTTGATCTTGTCACTTTCTGAACTCATCAACAATGATCCAGAAGTAAGCAAATACCTCAACGTTCACTTGGTTGAAAACTACAACGTAACAGTTGCTGAACACCTTATTCCAGCAACAGATATCTCAGAACAAATCTCATTGGCTTCTAAAGAAGCTTCAGGTACAGGTAACATGAAATTCATGCTTAACGGTGCCCTCACTCTTGGTACAATGGACGGTGCCAACGTTGAGATTGCTGAATTGGTAGGACCAGAAAACATCTTCACGTTCGGTAAAGACTCTGATACAATCATCGACCTTTACGAAAAAGAAGGTTATGTATCACGTGATTACTACGAAAAAGATGCTAACATCAAAGCAGCTGTTGACTTTATCGTAAGTGAAGACCTCGTTAAAGTTGGAGATAAAGAACGCTTGGAACGTCTCCAAAAAGAACTTATCTCTAAAGACTGGTTCATGACTTTGATTGACTTGGCTGAATACATCGACAAGAAAGAAGAAGTATACGCAGCTTACGAAGATCAAGATGCATGGAACAAAAAAGTTGTTTACAACATCGCTGAAGCAGGATTCTTCTCATCTGACCGTACAATCGAACAGTATGACAAAGACATCTGGCACACAAAATAAAAATCTAGTTGCATAGAAGGAAACAAGATCAGAAATGGTCTTGTTTTTTTGCATGAAAAAAACAGCTAATTTAGATGGTTAGCTGTGTTTACATAAATTTAATTCTGTCACTTATGATAATGATTCAATATATCATTAATATATGCTTCTTTATTTGATGCATCATAAGTTTTAGATGTTGAGTATTTTAGATAATGGATTTGATCTTTTGCAGTTCTGGATTCTTCTTGTAGGTATGAATCTGTTATGGTAATTTTAAAATTCTCGCTCTTACCTGTTAAATCAAGGCTTAGTGGAAAATTTGTAAATTCATCTGAGTAAAAAGCCATTTTATAAAAGTTGTACCTGTCACCCCTAAAGCTATTTAAGTGAGGAAACGTTATATTGTACATTCCATCCCAGTAATTCCCATACTCTCTAATTTCGTAGTCATCGAAAAATTCCTGGATTCTTTCTTTGTTAGCAAAATCTTTATCAAAAGTAACAAAGGGAGTTTGCCAATCCCATAATGGAATTTTGCCTTCATTTCCATAGATAAAATAACTTTGCATTTTTCCTGATTTAGGATTTTTCAACTGAAAGTGGTATTTACTGACACCTTCTTTGACAGCTCCAGTTTGATATAGGGTATCCCCAGGGACTATCAAAAAAAGAAAATCTCTTAGATATAATTCGAAGTCGGCATCCATTGTTTTGTCATGTAATCCAGGGAAACGCTGAATTATTTGTCTGTAATTCTCTGCATTAGAAAACCATTCTTTATCAAAGCCTGGACCGACTTCAAAAACTTTATGATCGAAATAGTTTTGATATTCTTCATAATGGTTTTCAGTAGAGGTCACCTGTCCAAATGGTAAAGTCATATTGGTATTATCTGTAAAAGTAATATGTAAGAAAAGTCTTCGGGGATCAATTCCTTTATCAATATAATGGCCGACCTTATAGGCAGACAAATCATCTGGAAAATCGTCTTTTCCGAAGTGTAGAACCTCAATCTCAATATCTTTGACAACTTTTCTTTGAGGTATTATCTTCTTGACACTGTAATGATAAGCCTTGTAATAGTAATTCTCCTTATCATAGAGGTAAGGCTTATAAGCTCTTTGGTAGGCATTATAGAGAAAAATTCCAAGGGTTACAAAAAGAAGCAGAGCTAAGGCTATTTTGAACTTTTTATTTATTTTATTAGTTAGCCTTGAGAAAAAGAGACTCAATTTACTAGGATTTTGTATCATGTCAAAACTCCCCATATATTTTATACTATTATATCATGAAAATCCTTATAGCTAAGGCGTCTTCGTGTACTTTGTCACTGTTTTCCTTTATAATATAAGTATCACATTACAAGAGGAGACCTCATGAAATATATCGTAAATACATCAAACGATCCTGCCTATAATATTGCTTTGGAAGCCTATGCTTTTCGTGAATTGGTGAATGAAGATGAATTGTTCATTCTTTGGATTAACCGTCCAGCTATCATTGTCGGTAAGCACCAAAATACCATTCAAGAGATTAACAAAGAATATACAGATGCTCATGGTATTAAGGTCGTTCGCCGTTTGTCTGGTGGTGGCGCTGTTTATCATGATTTGAATAACCTGAACTATACCATCATCTCTAATAAGGCAGATGAAGGTGCTTTTGACTTTAAGACTTTCTCTCAACCTGTAATCGCTACACTTGCTGATTTGGGAGTTAAGGCTGAATTTACTGGCCGTAATGACCTTGAAATCGATGGTAAAAAGTTCTGTGGAAATGCTCAAGCTTACTATAAAGGTCGTATGATGCACCATGGTTGCTTGCTTTTTGACGTTGATATGTCGGTTCTTGGACAAGCCCTTAAAGTCAGCAAAGACAAAATCGAATCAAAAGGCGTTAAATCTGTACGTGCTCGTGTGACCAACATCGTCGACGAATTGCCAAAAAAAATCACTGTAAATGAATTCTCAGATAAAATCTTGGAAAAAATGAAAGAATTCTACCCAGAAATGACAGAATACGTCCTTTCTGAAAGCGAATTGGCTAAGATTCAGGATTCTTATGAGAAACAATTCAATACATGGGATTGGACTTACGGACAATCACCAGAATATACAGTAGAACGTAATGTTCGTTACCAAGCCGGTAAAATCTCAACCTATGCCAACGTTGAAAATTCAATCATTAAATCTGTTAAGATTTACGGAGATTTCTTTGGTATCGGAGATGTATCAGATATTGAAGACTTGTTGGTTGGTGTACCTTATGAGTACGAAGATGTCTTGGCAAAACTTAAAACTATTGACACAACACATTATTTCTCACGTATGACAACCGAGGAGGTTGCAAAAGCTATCGTAGCTTAATCATTGTTTGAACAATCTGGAAAACTCCAGGTTGTTTTTTCTTTTATCATTGACTAAGTGAGTCTCTATATAGATAGGCTGGCCGGTAAATCTATAAAAACCTCTAAGTAAAAAACACCTTATAATATCTTTCCGAAAAACTGTAATTTTCTTGAAAGAAAGATAAGGGTATGATATACTTCTATTAAGTAACTTTGGAGAAAAAACAAATGAAACGTGAACTCTTACTCGAAAAAATTGAGGAATACAAATCTCTAATGCCCTGGTTTGTTCTGGAGTATTATCAATCTAAACTATCGGTACCGTATTCTTTTACAACTTTATACGAATACCTTAAGGAATATAAACGCTTTTTTGATTGGTTGATTGACTCAGGTATTTCAGATGCTGATGATATTGCCTCAATTGACATCAAAACCTTGGAAAATCTAACTAAAAAAGATATGGAGTCATTTGTCCTTTATCTACGTGAACGTCCATCTTTGAATACCTATTCCAAGAAACAAGGTGTCTCTCAAACGACCATTAATCGCACACTCTCAGCTCTATCTAGTCTCTATAAGTATTTAACTGAGGAGGTCGAGGGTCCTGATGGTGAGCCTTATTTCTATCGTAACGTCATGAAAAAAGTTTCTACTAAGAAAAAGAAAGAAACTCTAGCTGCACGTGCTGAGAATATCAAACAAAAACTCTTTCTTGGCGATGAAACCATGGAATTCCTAGATTATGTAGAAAATGAATACGAAGTCAAGCTCTCAAATCGCGCCAAATCTTCGTTTTATAAGAATAAAGAACGTGATTTGGCTATCATTGCCTTGCTACTGGCTTCAGGTGTTCGACTCTCTGAAGCTGTTAATCTGGACCTTAAAGATATCAATCTAAAAATGATGGTCATCGACGTCACTCGAAAAGGTGGCAAACGGGACTCAGTTAATGTAGCAAGTTTTGCAAAGCCCTATCTTGAAACTTATCTCAGTATACGTGATAAACGCTATAAGGCTGAAAAGCAAGACCTTGCCCTCTTTTTAACGAAATATCGAGGGGTTCCAAACCGTATTGATGCTTCAAGTATCGAAAAGATGGTTGCCAAATATTCTCAGGATTTCAAAATTCGTGTGACTCCCCACAAGCTTCGACATACTCTGGCAACACGCCTTTATGATGCTACAAAGTCTCAAGTTTTAGTGAGTCATCAACTTGGCCATGCTTCCACTCAGGTTACTGATCTATATACGCATATTGTTAATGATGAACAAAAAAATGCTCTAGACAATTTATAATTGGCTATCCCAACCATTCCTATTTGGAGTGGTTGTTTTTATTTTACATAAATTTAATTATGCTAAGGACGTTTTGTTATTTCTTTAAATACATAACTATATTTATGTAAAGTATCATACACAAAAAACAAACTCTCCTTCACGGAAAGCTTGTTTTTCTTATTAATAATCTTTAAGAGCAGATTCAACGGCTGCTTTTTCTTTTTCAATCAAGTTTACTCGTGCGGCAATTGTCTTAATTCCCATTAAGATATTACGTTCCAAGGCTTTATCACTTGTTTGTGGCTCGAAGAAAGCAATATATTGATCAAGACGTTCTTGCGTTTTAAAGATTGATGCTGGGATATTAACAAAGCTATCAAAGCTCATATCACCACCAAGGGCTGCTTTAATCCAATCCCAGTTATCTTTTGCCCAGTTCCAAACGGTTTCTTGAGCAAATGATTTGCTGAGGAAATTCATATACCAGAGATACAAGTCTTGAGGTTTAACGACATGTTTGTCTTTAAGCTGACTTAACACGTAGTCGAGGCCTTCTTGATTTTTAAGGTATGAAACTGCTTGAGTTAATTGACGACGGAAGTTACTATCATTTGTTGTGACGTATGCGTTGACATAGTCCTCAACAAGGGTAAGACTGTCTTCTTGTTTCATTTGGTTAATGAGGACAAGACCACGGACACTTGCAGGGATGCTTTCAATGTTTTCTTTATGAGCTTGGAAAACACTTGCAGCTGCAAGGACTGCTGGTTGATAGTCTGCTTGAATCAAGTAGCTTAGTGCCGTTTGACGAACCATTTCATCTTCATCTGACTCTCCATCCTTGGCATCGAAACCAAGACGTTCAAAGTCATTTTGGAATTGACGACGTACCAAAGCCTTGTAGTGCACTTCTGCTTCTGTATCCTCATCGATAAAGCGTTTCAAACCAGCGAGGATTTGAGACTTAGCTTGCGCGATCAAGAAGCTTTCTTCTTTTTCGACAAGATCAAGAAGAGCCACTAGGCTTGCATAGGAGATACGGCCACTTTCAGCAAGAAGACGACGTTCTTGCAAAATTTGAAGTTTACTTACAGTATCAAGGTTAGCAAATTCCTCTAAGAGTTGGTCCAAGAGTTGTCCTTGGTAGTCTGTGATGTAATGTGCCGTATTTGCTGTATTAAGGCGAAGAGCTCCATTATTTTCAGCAGCAAGCTGGCTATAATTTGGAATCTCAATACGCTCTTCTGAGAGTGTGTCTGGAAGTCCTTTCCAGTTTGTGTTCAATGGAATTTCCCAAAGACGCCCTTTATCTTCATGTTCACCAATGAAGAATTGTTTTTGACTAAGAATAAGAGTGTCATCAACAACTTCTGCACTAACAACAGGGTAACCTGGTTGCTCCAACCAAGTATCCATGAAACTAGAGACATCTTTACCAGAAGCATCAGAGAGTGCATTCCAGAGGTCACGTCCAATAGTGTTGTTGTACTGGTGTTTTTCGAAGTAAGCTTTAAGTCCTTTGGCAAAGGCTTCATCGCCTAACCAACGGCGAAGCATATGCATGAGACGGCTACCCTTAGCATAAACGATAGCACTATCAAAGAGGGTATTAATCTCATCTGGGTGATTAACTTCCATGTGGACTGACTGAACACCATCTGTAGCATCACGCTGGAGGGCATGAGGCACACCAGTTGTTTGGAAATCTTCAAAGATGTTCCAGCTAGGTTCAATGGCATCTACTGAAACATACTCCATCATATTGGCAAAGCTCTCGTTAAGCCAGAGATCATCCCACCATTTCATCGTTACAAGGTTACCGAACCATTGGTGAGCCAATTCGTGGGCAACCACGAGAGCTACTTGTTGACGACTTGCAGCTGAGCTATTTTCGTCTACTAGTAGGTAAACTTCACGATAGGTAACAAGTCCCCAGTTTTCCATGGCACCTGCTGAGAAGTCAGGAAGAGCCAGATGGTATGACAATGGGATAGGATATTTGACTTGGAAGTAGTCTTCGTAGAAATCAATGACACGAACGGCAATATCAAGGGCAAAGTCAACGCTGTTTTCAGCTTGTGCAACTGTAGCGAAGACACCAACTTCAGTTCCGTTTTGCGTTTTCGCTGTCTTACCTTGAAGAGCTCCAAAACCAAAGGCAAGGAGGTATGTTGACATACGAGGGGTTGTCTCAAATGTCCAAACCCCAGTTTCTTCACGCAAATGGCTATTGATTTCAGGCATGTTTGACAAAGCGATATCGCCTTCTTCAGCATCAAATTTCAATGAGAAATCAAAAGTAGCTTTGGCTTCTGGTTCATCAACAGATGGGAAGGCTTCACGCGCAAAATGAGATTCAAACTGCGTTGAAATAATCTCTTTCTTCTCACCATTGTAGGTGTAATATGATGGGTAAATCCCTGTCATATTATCTGTAATACGACCAGAGAATTCAATGACAAGCGTCAAAACACCGGTCTCTGGAAGTTCAATATGGAAGGCTTCGTTAGCATCATCCATTTGGAAGTTCAATGATTCATTATCCAAGAGAACGGAACTAATGGTAAGGTCTTTTTGGTGAAGGGAGATATGGTTATCAAGGGCTTCACCTGTGATGGCAACATTCCCTGTAAAGGTCTTTTCAGAACGATTAATGTCCAAGAAAAGATTGTAGTTTTCAGGGATGAAACTTTCGATAAAACGAGCAACAGATGCTGTCATACGTATATACTCCTAATCTAACTTTTCGTATCGAAACAGACTGACAAATGTTTCGATATTAGACTCTTTTACAAAAGAAAAGGGTCTGAATTATTCAATACAAACCCATTATAACATAGATTGGAAGCTTTGCCTACAGTTCAATGATTTTACCAGATTTGAGGTAGACAACCCACTCGCAGAGATTGCGGGCATAGTCACCGATACGTTCCAAATACATAAGTACTTGGAAATATTCTTTGGCAGCGAAGGCAGCATCTGGATTCTTACGAACACCTTCTACTGTCATAGCTTGAATATCACGGAAATAGTTATCAATGATTTCATCTGAAGCTGCGATTTCATAAGCGCGTCGTTCGTCACTGTTCAAGTAAACATCTAGAGCATCTTCGACCATGTGGCGGACTGCTTTCCCCATTTTCTTGATTTCAGCTTCAATTTCAGTTAGACGCTCTTCACCTTTAATGCGGATGGTTGCTTTAGCGATAGCAACGGCATGGTCACCCATACGCTCAACGTCGCTAGATGCTTTAAGTGCGGTGATAACTGTACGCAAATCACTTGATACAGGTTGCTGTAGAGCAATAATTTCAAGTGATTTTTTCTCAAGTTTGGTTTCGTAGTTATTGACGATTTCGTCATTTTCAATGACTTCCTTAGCCAAATCACGGTCATGGCTGATAAAGGCACGTACAGCTTTCTTAAGCTGAGCTGCAACCTCTGTACCCATAGCGTAAAATTGGTTGTGGAGTTTTTCTAATTCTTCTTCGAAGGGAGTTCGTAACATCATAATTTTTTTAGTAATCTGTCCTTTCTTAACCGAATTTACCGGTAATATAATCTTCAGTTTCTTTATGTTGTGGATTTAGGAACATGTCTTTCGTTGTTGAATACTCGATGAGCTCTCCATCAAGGAAAAAGGCTGTTCGTTGTGAGATACGACTTGCCTGCTGCATAGAACGAGTGACTAGCAACAAGGTGTATTGTTCTTTAAGGTTATAGAGGGTTTCCTCAATCTTACCAGCGGATATAGGGTCGAGGGCCGACGTTGGTTCGTCAAGAAGGATGACCTTTGGAGATGTGGCTAGCACTCGTGCAATGCAGACACGTTGTTGTTGCCCTCCTGAAAGTCCAAGTGCTGAGTCATGGAGACGGTCTTTAACCTCTTCCCAGATTGAAGCACCCTTTAGTGATTCTTCTACTGCTTGATCAAGAACAGCCTTATCTTTGATACCATTGATACGAAGTCCGTAAACAACGTTTTCATAGATTGACATTGGAAAAGGGTTAGGTTGTTGGAAGACCATTCCGATTTCTTTTCTGAGCTCAACAGTATCTGTTCTAGGACTATAGACATTGTGACCGTTGTATGAAACAGCACCAGTAAGTGTCCATTCGGGATTTAAATCTCCCATTCGGTTGATAGAACGGAGCAGGGTTGATTTCCCGGATCCTGAAGGACCGATAAGGGCCGTGATTTCATTTGGATAGAAATCCATTGTCACATTATTGAGGGCTTTTTTCTTATTGAAATACACCGATAAATCATTAATTGAAATGATTGGTTCAGTCATAAGTGCTCCTTTCTATCCAAAGCGTCCTGATACATAGTCACTGGTTGACTGTAGGGCAGCATCTTGGAAGATTTTCTTGGTTTCATCATATTCGATAAGATCACCAAGGTAGAAGAATGCTGTATAATCACTAGCACGCGCTGCTTGTTGCATATTGTGCGTCACGATGATAATAGAGTAATCTTCCTTAAGTTCAAACATGGTCTCTTCGAGCTGCATAGTAGCTACAGGGTCCAATGAAGCTGCAGGTTCGTCCATGAGGAGAATCTGCGGTTTCACGGCAATAGCTCTTGCAATACAAAGACGTTGCTGCTGACCACCCGAGAGGGTAAAGGCAGATTTATGAAGGTCATCTTTAACTTGATCCCAAAGTCCAGCTTGCTTAAGTGATGTTTCAACAATCTCGTCCAAGGTTTGCTTATCTCTTACACCTTTACGTTCGTGAGCAAAGGTGATATTTCTGTAAATAGACTTGGCGAATGGATTTGGACGTTGGAAAACCATTCCAATATGTTTACGCATTTCATAAACATTGATATTACTTGCGTTAACATCGACTCCTTGATAAAGGATTTGTCCAGTAACCTTTGCAATATCAATCGTATCATTCATACGGTTTAGACTACGAAGAAAAGTTGATTTACCGCATCCTGAAGGCCCAATAAGAGCTGTGATTTTATTTTTCTCGAATTGCATGTCAATGCCTTTGATGGCTTCTTTTTGACCATAGTAGACATGCAAGTCCCTTGTTTCAAGAGCGAGCTCCTTCTCTGGGAAGGTGATAATATGACGCTCGTCCCAATTATATTTTGTCATAATAACTCCTTTAAGCGGATGTTAATTTCTTATGGAGGTAAGCTCCCAAACGACGTGCACCAAAGTTGAAAATCAGAATGAAAATCAAGAGCACTGCTGCTGAACCGGCAGATACTGCAGTGGCGTCAGGTGTCGTACCTTCTGAGTTGACCTTCCAGATGTGAACAGCAAGTGTCTCTGCTTGGCGGAAAATCGAAATTGGACTAGAGATGCTAAGCGGATTCCAGTCGCTCCAGTTAAGTGCTGGTGCAGATTGACCTGCTGTATAGATAAGCGCTGCTGCTTCTCCGAAAATACGACCAGAAGCAAGAACGATACCAGTAACAATACCAGGTAAGGCTTCTGGAACAACAACGTGACAGATAGTTTCCCAGCGAGACAAACCTAGAGCTAGGCCAGCTTCACGTTGGGTATGGTGAACGGTTCTTAAGCTATCTTCAACCGTACGAGTCATTTGTGGCAAGTTAAAGACAGTTAAGGCCAAGGCACCTGATAGGATTGAAAATCCATATTGAAATTGGACAACGAAAATCAAATAACCAAAGAGTCCGACCACCACTGAAGGTAGTGAAGATAGGATTTCAATACAGGTACGGACAAAGTTGGTAAGTCGTCCTTTTTTAGCATATTCTGATAAGAAGATGCCAGCTCCCATTGAAAGAGGCACAGAAATAATCAAAGTAATAACCAATAGGAAGAATGAGTTGTAGAGTTGAACCCCAATTCCTCCACCAGCTTTGTAGGATGATGATTGACTAGTCAAGAAAGACCAGCTGATGTGTGGTATCCCGCGAACCAAGATATAGAGAATCAAGGCGGCCAGGATTGTTACAATAATGCCAGCAATCACATAGAGTGTGCTGATGGCAATTTTATCAATTTTTTTAGCGTTCATAATTTCTCTTTCTCTCACGGGTAATGAATTTCACCAACATATTGAAACCAAGACTCATCAATAAGAGCACCAGGGCGAGAGACCAAAGGACATTGTTTGAAACAGTACCCATGACTGTATTTCCGATTCCCATAGTCAAGACAGATGTCAATGTTGCTGCTGGTGTCGTTAAAGAAGTTGGAATCACGGCGGAATTTCCGACAACCATTTGGATGGCCAGAGCTTCACCAAAGGCACGGGCCATACCAAAGATAACGGCCGTGAAGATACCTGGTTTAGCCGCATTAAGTGTCACACGCCAAATCGTTTGCCAGCGTGTAGCCCCCATCGCTAGACTAGCTTCACGATAGTGACGAGGCACTGCACGAAGCGTATCTGTTGTCATAAAGGTTACGGTTGGTAGAATCATGACGAACAAGACAAAGGTACCTGAAAGAATACCAAAACCTGTTCCACCAAAAATTAAGCGAACAAATGGAACCACTACTTGGAGACCAATAAATCCATAAACAACGGATGGAATTCCGACCAAAAGTTCAATAGCGGGTTGTAGGAATTTAGCCCCTTTAGGAGAAATCTCAGTCATAAAGATGGCTGCTCCAATGGCAAATGGGGTTGCAACCAAGGCTGAAAGCAAAGTCACTACGAATGATCCCAAAATCATTGGTAGAGCCCCGAATTTGCCTTCAGATGGTGACCAATCACCACTAAAGAGAAACTCGACCAAGCTAATTTTATTGACAAAGAAAGTCGCCAGCCCTTTTTGAGCAACGAAAAGTAAAATCATCGCTACGATGAAAACAATCAAGGCCAGGCAAAGGAAAGTGATTGTTTTACCAAACTTTTCGAGGCGTGAATTTTTAGAGGGTGATGTTAATTGCTTCACCAATTCTTCATTTTTCATGCTTATTCCTCACTCTTCTTTGAGACTTTACCATCAGCATCCTTGGTAACTTTCATGCTATGGATGGAAATGTAACCCATTTTTGCGACGACGTTTTCTTGGACTTCGTCACTCATCATGTAATCTAAGAAATGTTTGGTATAGCTATCCGGTTTTCCCTTGGTATACATATGTTCGTAGGACCAAATCGGCCAATCGTTAGTTGCAACATTTTCAGCTTTGGGTTCAAATCCATTTAACTTCAATGTTTTAACAGAATCATCAAGGTAAGCAAATGATAGGTATGAAATAGCACCTGGTGTCTGAGCAACGATTGACTTAACCATACCGTTAGAATCTTGCTCTTGGGTACGGATTGGTGATTTACCATCCATAATCACTGCATCGAAAGTTGCGCGTGATCCTGAGCTAGCTGCACGGTTAATAATAGTAATCTCTTGGTCTTTACCACCAAGCTGTTTCCAGTTTGTGATTTCACCAGTGAAAATCTTACGCAGTTGTTCTGTTGTCAAGTTATCTACAGAGACTTCTTTGTTTGTAATAACTGCAATCCCAGCAACGGCAACTTGAAAGTCGACAAGCTTACTAGCATCAATTCCCGATTTTTCCTCGGCAAAAAGGTCACTGTTACCAATTTGAACGGCACCGGATTGTACTTGAGAAAGTCCAGTACCAGAACCGCCCCCCTGAACGTTAACGATATTGTCAGGGTTCTTTTCAGCAAACCCATCTGCTGCCGCCTCCACTAAGGGTTGAAGGGCCGTAGAACCAACTGCTGTAATGGACTGGCCACGGTCAATCCAAGAGGCACAGCCAGTTAAAACCAGCATGGCCATTGCCAGTGACAGAATCACTGCAAGGACTTTTGTTTTTTTCATTTTTGTCCTCCGACATTTTGTAACATAAGTAAGAAAGTGTCTCATAGATATGCTGTTAAAAGACACCTATCTAATTATAACAAGTATAGGATAACTAAGTCATATTAAAGTTTGGTTACAGGTTCTTAAATGTGAAATCTTAATCCTTTAGGATAGTAGTTTTTAACCGTATTTCCAACAACTTTAGCAAACCCAAAACCATTGCCGTCCACTAAAAGCTGATACCAACCGTTAGGATGTGTTTGATTTAGAGTAACCACATTACCAGAAACGTATTGGGTAAACTGGTCTTGACTTAGCTCTATACTTGAAACAACTTCATCAGATGTTAAAGCAATTCCAAAAGCAAAACTTGGTTCGAAACGTTTTTTCTTGAAGACACCAAGATGCAAACCGTTACGAGCGATTTTAACTTTAGAAAGGTCTGGGAGCCCTTTTGGAAGCAGGTAGAGATTGTCCCCAAAAACTTGCAGTAAACCATCCAGTCTAGTTTTAAGGTGTTTTTTTGCAAAATCTTCCCAAAGTTGCTTCTGCTCCTTGTTTAGGTTAGATTTTCCCTCTTTGATACGTGTTTGCTCAGGCACGCGCTTATCCTGGAATTTTGCCACAAACTGGCCTTCACCTTTGAAATGGTGTGGATACATTCGAGCTGTTTCTGGAAAATCAATTCCATCACTCATGCCATTTAATTTAGGGATTGCCACCAATTCAAGATCAGGATTATTTTCTAAAATCCAAGCAACAATACCTTCATTTTCCTCAGGAGACCATGTGCAGGTTGAGTAGATCAATTGTCCACCAGGAGCGAGCATTTTCAAACCGTCTGATAAGATGTCCTTCTGTAATTGTGCCAGTTCACTAGGATACTCCTTATGCCAATATTGGATTGCATCAGGATCCTTACGAAACATTCCTTCTCCAGAACATGGTCCATCAAAGACAATCGTATCAAAATAATTTTTGAAAACTTTGGCTAGTTTATCAGCTGACGTGTTTGTCACAATAACATTTCTCGCTCCAAAACGCTCAATGTTTTCAACTAGAATTTTGCTACGCTTTGGATTGATTTCATTGCTGACCAACAGTCCTGTATTATCTAGGTAACTAAGAAGATGAGTAGACTTTCCGCCTGGAGCAGCTGCCAAGTCTAAGACACGACTTCTCTTGGCAGGAGCTGCTACTTGAGCAACCATTTGAGCAGCTGGTTCCTGAGAATATACCAAACCAGTTGCATGATCGGCAGATTTTCCAGAAATTTTACCGTAATGGCCCCAAGGTGTTTCAGGAATGGCATTAGGAAAGTCCTTCTGTTGCTTTTTAAGAGGGTTGGTACGGTAGGCGGACACGGCTTCTTGGTCAAAAGATGCAAAGAAGTCCTTCGCTTCATCTCCAAGGAGCTTATTATATTTTTCTATAAAGTCTAATGGAAATTGCATAGTTTCCTTTCTATCAAAAAACTGGACTAACCAAGAGAACTTGCTGTTCTGATTTGTCCAGTATGGTTTTGTGTTTCAAATTAATTTTCTGAGCCCATAATATGCTTGATCTCTTCAAGTCTGTCTTTAGGGACAAGCATCACAGCTTGACGACTAGAATAATCCAGTGGTTCTCCAGAAATGGTCTCAAGGTGATAACCCAATTTTTCTCCCATAATACTTGCTGCGGCATAGTCCCATGGGTAAATAACTGAAAAGTAAGCTAAAATTTGACCAGATAGGACTTTTGACATGCTTAAACCAGCACCACCGTAGACACGAACGCCCAAGGTCTTATCAATAAGGTCTTTTAAGCCGTGAAAATTTTTAGCATACATAGCTCCATTGCTAGCGACTAGGCAACGGTCTAAAGGTGGGTTTTTATATGCTGGAAGCAACTTGTCATTACAATACACATCAAACTGGCCACCACCATAGAAAAGTTGATCAGCCATGACGTTATAAATGAGGCCGAATTTTCCTTGCCCCTCTTCATAGTAGGCAATCATAACACAAAAATTATCTTGTTGGACAATAAAATTGACCGTTCCATCAATAGGATCCAAGACCCAGACATTTCCATCTTTGATATTATGAACCAAGCCATTTTCTTCAGCGAAAATATTGTCTGAAGGGAAGGAGGATTTAATACGTGCCACGAGTAAATCTTGTGTTTGTTTGTCAATATTAGTTACTAAATCATCAAAAGCCGTCTTTTCTTCGACCGTGATAGTTTTACTCAAACTTTCTTTAATAAAAGCACCGGCTTCTTTGATGATTTCTTTGGCGAAAATCAGTTTATTTTCCAAGTGATACAAATCCTTTATCTTTTGCTTTAGCAGCTTTGACAGCTTGATAGGTTGAAAAACCGCTAGCTTCTTCAAAGGCCTTGTCTAGTTGTTTTTCAGGTGCTTTGCCTGGAACAACGGTTTTAAATGCCTTATAGGCTTGCAAGAGTTGGTCACGGTCAACCTTGCTCTCGTATGCTTTTTCTACCTGACTCAAAAAATGAAGCACTGTGGTAATTTCCTCAGTGCTCCATGATGGATCGAGTGGGTAGGAATAATTTCCTTTAGTCATTGTTACCCTCAATTTCAGCTCGAATGGTCGCTTGGCGCAATTCTTGCTTTCTATAATCACGAGGCAAAAAGGCACGAATTTCATCTTCGTTGAAACCAATTTGCATGCGTTTGGTGTCCATAATGATAGGTCGACGAAGAAGATTTGGGTATTCAGAAATCAATTGAATGAGTTCCTTGATGGTCAAATCATCCACATCGATATTCAGCTTCTGAAAGACTTTTGAACGAGTTGAAATGATATCTTCAGTACCATTTTCCGTGTAAGACAAAATCTTCATTAACTCATCGTGAGTTAATGGGCTCGTGATAATATTGTGTTCGTCAAAAGCAACTTCATGATTGGTCAACCAGGCTCGTGCTTTCCTACAGCTGGTGCAGCTAGGTGATAAAAATAAAGTTACCACGCAAACACCCCTTTCACTTTAACATTCCTAATCATTATACATTATTTGATTAGTTTTGGCTACGCTTTCTTAAAATTTTTCCGCGATTTTTTTATCAGCCTCCAGTTGAGCACATAGTTCATCGATATTATTGAACTTAATCATATCACGGATATAATCCAGCCAAAAAACTTCAATTGTCTTTCCATAAATATCGCCTTCAAAATCAAAGATATTGGCTTCAAGACGGAGTTCTGTTCCCCCAAAGGTAACGTTTTTTCCTAGGCTAGTCATGGAACGATAACGTTTGCCATCAATTACAACATCGGCAACATAGACACCATCAGCTGGTAGAAAAGTCCTATCAATAGGTGCTAAATTTGCTGTTGGAAAACCAATGGTACGTCCACGGGCATCACCATGCACCACGATGCCACGTGTAGAGAATTCATGGCCAAGGAGTTTATTGGCTTCTTTAACCTTGCCTTCTCGTATTAATTGACGCACACGTGTTGACGAAATCTTTTCACCATCGCTTTGTTGCTCCTCAATGACATGGACATTACCAGAAAAATTACGGGCTAGGTAGTCCGCATCTGTTCGATGATGTCCAAATTTGTAATCAAAGCCCACAACAACCTCTTGGGCTTTTAGACGTTTAATATAACGAGCAATGAAATCGTCTGAACTTGTTCGAGCAAAATCACTATTGAAATCTGTTAAATAAAGCTGATCAGTGCCATAGGCTTTAAAAAGATCACAACGTCTCTGAGGTGCTGTGATATGAAGGAGGAGATCATCCGTATACCTTTGAAAAGTCAATTGAGGACTCTCATTAAAGGTAAGGACAGCTACTTCAAGCTGTTTTTCATCAGCAATCTGGCGCGCCTTATCAAAAAGGACCTTATGACCACGGTGAAGAGCATCGAAATACCCTAAGACAAGAACCGTTTCCTTTTCCTGATGGATATCTTTATAATCATTAATAGAAGTTACTTTCATTGACTTAATACTTTTCTAGGTTTATAAACTTGATTTCGCTTTTCCATGATGGCTAGAACCTTGTCTCCTAAAAAGGCCGCAACTAAGGGTTCTTGGCTATCGATAGTAATAAAGCGACCAAATGAAATTTCTTTAGCATCATCCTCAGTGACTTGAACAGCTGGTAGGTCCTGAACACCAAATTCGATGGGAAGGAGGAAGGAAGTATCCCCCGCTTCTACCATTTCTGAAATTTGTGAGAGTGTTAGTGCCTTATCTAAGGTTAGACCAGCTGAGGCTGTTCGACGAAGAGCAGACATATGACTCGCGTATCCGAGTTTAGCACCCAAATCGACAGATAAAGTACGGACATAAGTCCCCTTGCTACAAGCAACACGGAAGGTGAATTTTGCGGTATTGTTTTCCAATTCAATAGGAGAGGTACGGACAAATTCGGTAATTGTCACTTGACGTTGTGGACGCTCTACTTCTTCTCCAGCGCGGGCGTACTCATAAAGTTTCTTTCCGTTGACCTTAACCGCTGAATACATAGGAGGAGTTTGTGTGATTTCTCCCTCAAAACTAGCCATTGCCATATCGACGGTTTCTTCATCTAACTCTGTAACCGGAGTTGTTTGAACGACATCTCCACTAGCATCCTCGGTAGTTGTTGAAAATCCAATGGTAATTTCTCCCTCGTAGACCTTTCCTGCTTCAGTCATGTATTCAATAACACGAGTCGCTTTTCCAATCGCTATAGGTAAAACACCAGTAACATCTGGATCAAGGGTACCTCCATGTCCGATTTTTTTCTCTTGTAATATTTTACGTAGTTTAAATACAGCATCATGACTGGTCATTCCAGCCTCTTTTTTGAGATTAATAATTCCTGAAATCATACTTTTAATTATATCAAAAGCAATCCTAAAGAGCTAGGTAGAAACATAAAGAGGCAGAGAGCAAAGTCTCAAACCTCTTAAGTATTATAGTCATAAGCAATCGCAGGTCTGCTAGCTTATTAATCGATATCTCTATTAAGGTCGCTTTCCAATTCAAAGAAAGGCTGAATATCCTGCACATATTCTAGGACACCCTGAAAGTCTCCCTTGTCATCTCTAACAGCTGCATAGGTAACATAGACGAATTTTCCTAAACGTTCAGATTTGAACCACATTGGAACTTGGTCACGCTCTCCACTTCTTAGTAATTCAAAGATTTTCTTGACCTTATCAAGCACTTTTGGCGGATGACAAAGTTCAACGTTTCGTCCAATTTGGCTAGGTGTTCGTTTAAAAACCATTTCATTAGCAGGAACATTATCATTATAGTATTGGAAAATATCGTCTTTATTGACGAAAGTGATTTCCAAAGGAAGATGGTTGAGAATGAGATTGGCCTGCTCCACAGAAAGATAACCGTTGCCAAAAGGCTGAGTCGTTTCTCTATCTACGACAGTTTCAGTTTTTGGTTTTGGAGTGAAGCTGATGGTAAACTGCCCTTCGGGAGTGTCAATAATTCGGGTATTGTCCAGATGTTCGTCACTACTTAGTTCAGATTGTTCTTGCGATGTATCAGCATTTACCTCCTCAAAACGTTCACGCTTAGGTTTCCAGACAGCTGTAGGTTTTATTATTGCATAGCCATAGGCATCGCTTTCTTCGGCAATCGAAAGCCAATCGTCTTGCGTGAAGGTTTCAAGCAGAATCATAAGTAAGATAGCCTCTTCTTTGAAAATCATGGCTTCAAACTCTTCTGAGAATGCTTCGAAAGACTTTGAAAATTCTTCTAAATCAGCCTCTGGAAGTTCTTTTAGTTTAGCTTCTGCCGCTCTAAAAAGTTTTCGGATGTCATCGTCTACTCCCCACATCACTTTTGGAGGGGAGTCATGGCCGTAACGCTCCATTATTGGAAAGAAAAGCTTTTCTTTACGCGTATAATGATTATGGAATTGACCAAGTAGAGTCATCTGATGCTTAAGTCCATTGAACAAGTCAGATTTAAAATCTTCATTTTCAGGCTTACTAATATTTTCTATGATACGTCGGATACGGAGAATAGCTGAACGTAGGGCTAAATTCTCTTGTTTAAACACATAGACAGGGTGGCCCTCTTGATCAGTGTCTGCCACTTCCACATCTGCAATAGCACCTTTAAAGAGGTTTGCGTGGACATTACAGAGGCTCATTACGTCTTCAAAGGTAACCCCATCTTCTGATGACATCAATTCATGCTCCATCATAGAGATTTCGAGGGCAGATACTCCCTTGAAGTGTTGATTGAAGCGCTCTTGAACACTCTCAGGACTGGCTCCATGGTGCAAATCTAGTAGAATTTCTTTGAGTATTTGAATACGATTATCTTCCATATCAGTCACCAATTACGTCATAACCGTTGAAAATCAAGGTTTGCTTGATTTTATCTAGGGGAATATTAGCTAACTTAGAGCCAGCTTTTAGACTAGTCACCTTACCGACAGTATTTAGCATAGCTGGATTAGACAAGGACTTGAAACCGAGATCAATCAGTAATTCCTTAACCTCTGGATGCTCTTTAATGATTGTTGCAACAGGTTGTGATAAATCTATAGTGTTGGTAGTCATAATGACCTCCTAATAACATATTTACTACTTCCATTATACACGAGAATAATGAAAAAAAACCAACAAATCTTAGTTTGCTGGCTTTTGATTAATTTCCAAATAGAGCTTCTGTCACATTATGCTGGATATTTTCCCACTCCTGCTCAGCCCTCACCATCTTACGATGGTAATCAGCACGCCCACGCAAGTAGGCAGCAATTTGATAATCTTGCTTCACAATTGGTATCTCAGGAATTTTGATGTCTAGGAGATCAGCCGTCGATAAATTTAGGACGGCCTTTCCCTTATCAGCATAGTCTAAATAGGCACGACCAATCTCTGTCTCAAGAAAAAACTTGATGTAGAAACCACGGAGTTTTTCCTTAGGTCGTAATACTGTGATATTTGATGAGGCGACAACTTCACGCTTGCCCTGATCCTCGAAAACAGCAACTTTTTGTACAGTTCCCTTAGATGCAATAAGAACATCACCGTCTTCTAAGAGAAATCGTAAAAGTTTGCGTTGTTCCTCAGAAAACGTTTTAAGGGCATCGTAGGCAATGCCGTTGGGTGTCATATCCGATAGATTAATGACAGCAAATTCGCCAGGATCTGCCTTAGCAGGAACAGCTTTTCCTTTAAATTGATCGACAACATCGCCTAAACGAACAAGTTTGTCTGTATTAGCTTCGTAATCGATAATCAGTTGAGGTCTTTCTTTTTCAGACATTGAATCTCCTTTTTATATTTTACTATCCATATTGAGTATTGCTATACAATAATAGCAAGATGCTAATACTTTTGCAAGTAAAAACTGTAAGAAAGGCAAAAATAAAAAAGAGACCTGAGCCTCATTTTATAAGCTTTTAACCGCTGCTACTGCTGCTTCATAGTTTGGATCAGTATTGATATTGTTCAAATATTCGACATAAGTAATCTTATTGTCAGCATCTGCCACTAAAACTGCACGCGCTAACAAGTGCCATTCTTCAATGAGGACACCATAATCTTTACCAAAACTATTATCATAGTAGTCAGAAAGCATGATGGCATTTTCAAGTCCTTCAGCACCACACCAACGAGCTTGTGCAAATGGTAGGTCCACTGAAATAGTAATAACTACTGTATCGTCTAATTCTGACAATTCCTTATTAAAGGTACGTGTTTGAGTTGAACAGATACCAGTATCGATTGATGGAACGATAGAGATAACTTTTTTCTTTCCATCGAATTCTGAAAGTGATTTTTTCGTCAAATCTGCTGCTGTTAAGTTAAAGTCACGCAAGGTATCTCCAACTTGAAGTTGTTTGTCTTCTGCTACTGTAACTGGTTTTCCAATAAATGTTGGCATGTTAATTGTCCTCCAATACTTTTTTTACTATTGTACTGTAAATATAGCAATAAGCCTAAGCATTTGTTTAGAACTTTTCAAACAGTAGTCTAATTTTTTCAGCAATAACTGCATTAATTGCAGGAATAACCTCATCCGCAAAGTTTTTTAGGTAGGGATAATCACCAATTTGCACTCCATATATAGCATTTTTGAAAAGAGAAATATCATTTTGATCATTTCCAAATGCTACAAAGGCTTTACCAAAGTGGTTTAAAACAGTACTAGCCTTGGTCACACCTTTAGGATTAATGTAAAGACATCTTTCAATATCATGATAACTAAGGTCTAAACATTCCAGTTTGTTTAGATTAAAGATAAGGTCTTCACGTATATCTTCATGCTCTACAAGTGGAATAACAACTTTGATAGGCTCATTAAGTTCATGAACAGGCAAAATCCTTGCTTTGTTTAATGGATCAACATTTGAAAGAAAAGGGATTTGCTCAGGATTTTGAATAGCACAATTAAAGGTATCATCAATAAAATAAGGGAGATTATAAGTATCACAGTAGCTAACAATCGTTCTGAGAGCAGGAGAAGGTATTGTGTATTGTGATACTAAAAGTTCATCTTGAAAGACTTCGCCGCCGTTTAAGCCAACTACTATCAGCTTTCTCAATTCTCCTTCTAAAATACTAAGACAATCTCTGTAAGAGCGTGCTGTTGCAAAAATAATGTCATGCCCGTATTTTGGTGCAGTTAAAAGAACCTTTTGTAGGTCTTTTGACATGGTCATACCATCAAAACATAGGGTTCCATCCAAATCAAAAACAAATTTCATAGGGATAGTATAACAAAAAACCAGCTAAAGAGCTGGTTAAATTATTTTGTATTGAAATACTTAGATTTTATCAAGAGCTAGTTTTAAATCTTCAATCAAATCATCTGCGTTTTCCAAACCAACTGAGATACGAATTTGATTTGGAGTGACACCACAAGCCAGTAAATCAGCTTCTGCTAATTGTTGGTGAGTTGTTGTTGCAGGGTGCACCACCAAAGATTTTGCATCAGCAACGTTAGCTAAATCTGAGAAGATTTCAAGATTATCAATTACGGTACGTGCTTCGTCTTGTCCACCTTTAACATGGAAAGTGAAAATAGAACCTGGACCTTTAGGGAAGTATTTTTGTGCCAAGTCATAGTAAGGACTTGATGGTAATCCAGGATAGTTAACCTTTTCAACTTTTGGATGATTTTCCAAAAAGTCTACGATTTTTTTAGTATTTTCGACGTGGCGTTCGACGCGAAGTGAAAGTGTTTCAAGTCCTTGCAAGAGCAAGAAAGCATTGAAAGGTGCCAAGGCAGCCCCTGTGTCACGCAAAAGTTGTGTACGAAGGGCAGTTACAAATGCTGCTGGACCAACATCACGCGTATAGCTGATATTGTGGTAAGATGGGTCCTCGTCAACCAACTGTGGGAATTTGCCTGAAGCTTCCCAGTCAAATTTACCAGAATCGACGATAAGACCTCCAATAGTTGTTCCATGTCCACCGATAAACTTAGTTGCAGAATGAACCACGATATCTACACCATGGGAGATAACATTGATGAGATATGGAGTTCCAAAAGTATTGTCAGCAACCAATGGAATCTTATGACTGTGAGCAATCTCAGCAATTTTTTCAAAATCAGGAATATTGATAAGCGGATTTCCCAAAGACTCAATCAAGACAAGCTTGGTATTATCTTTGATAGCAGCTTCAATTTCTTCAGGATTGTCAACATCTACAAAAGTTGTTGTGATACCATAGCGTGGAAGGGTTTCTTTTAAGAGATTGAATGTCCCACCATAGAGGGTTGTCGCAGCAACAACGTGATCGCCAGCATGTGCCAAACCAAGGATAGCATAGGTGATTGCAGCCATACCTGATGCCGTAGCCAAGGCACCAACACCACCTTCGAGGGCTGCAATACGTTCTTCAAGTACTGCTACTGTTGGATTGGTAATACGTGTGTAAATATTACCAGGTTTTCTAAGGGCAAAGAGATCTTCACCTTCTTGAGCGTCGTCAAAAACATATGAAGTGGTTTGGTAAATTGGAACAGCACGTGATTTTGTTTCCTTGTCAGGTGTTTGTCCAGCGTGTAATTGTAAGGTTTCAAATGAAAATTCTCGTGACATATGGGTGTCCTCCAAAACAAAAGTTGCCTTCATTCTACACCCAGAAAAGCTAGCTGTCTAATAGAAATTTTTTATCAAAGTGATAGGGAGAGCTTATAAAAAGGACCTTTCGGTCCCTTTCTATTTCTTCACAATAGGTGCTACGCTTGCCAAGACTTTTTTAAGTCCAACTTCTGGGAATTTTATCTTAAGTTCCTGTGTCTTGCCACTTCCAGTTACTTCTAGGACGGTACCATCTCCCCACTTCTTGTGGTGAGCGATATCTCCGATTTCCCAATCAGTAGCTGAGTTGCCTGAGTCTGAAGCCTTACCAAAAGGTAGTCCCCCAGTGGCTTTTGAAAATGGCTGAGCACCAGTATGTCTTTGCGGCTGTGCATTTGCTTTTCTGGTCTGAAGCGCTTGTTGTAAACTCATGCCCTGACCAAATTGTGTAGGCTCTTCCTTTGTAAAACGAACACCAAATGATGAATTGGCTGGACGTGCTAGACCTTGATATTGTAATAAATCATCTGAAATTTCACGTAAGAAACGGCTAGGACGATTATAGCTAGTCTTACCAAAAAGCGTACGCGTATTAGCGTTGGTAAGGAAAAGAATCTCTTCCGCCCGAGTGATACCTACGTAAGCCAAACGACGCTCTTCTTCGAGTTCATCTGGCTCTTCTGAGGCACGTGACAAAGGGAACACTCCCTCTTCCATACCAATTAGGAAGACAACTGGGAATTCAAGCCCTTTGGCAGCATGGAGAGTCATCAAGGTTACCTCTGCTGCTTCCATATCACCATCGTCCGTATCAGCAATTAAAGCTAAATCGTTTAAGAAACGGCCTAAACGGTCAATTCCTGTCTCGTCTTCCGTACCATCGGTGTTGGTTTCGTCAAAATTCTTAGTAACAGACATGAATTCTTCGATATTTTCAATGCGCGCTTGACTTTCAAGTGTTTGTTGCATCGAAAGAGCATCCAGATAACCAGACTTATCCAAAACAGCCTCTACAGCTTCAGTGATGCTTAGTCCATCTAGCTGATCACGTAGGTTCAGAATCATGTTAGCAAAATCGTAAACGCCCTGAGCTGCTTTCCCCTTAATCGGTGATAACATAATATTAGCTGAAGCATCTAGGAGACTCATGTTTTGCTCATAGGCAAAGGTACGAATCTTTTCTAGTGTCCCAGGTCCAACTCCACGTTTAGGTTCATTAACGACACGTTCAAAGCTAATATTATCAGCAGGATTGGCAATTAAGTTCAAGTAAGAAATGGCATCACGAATTTCTTTACGGCTATAGAACTTGGTTCCTCCAACCATGGTATAAGGAATATTAGACTTGAGTAAAGCTTCTTCAATGGTACGAGACTGAGCATTGGTACGGTAAAGTACAGCGAAATCCTTGAAGTTCTTACCTTCTTCACGAATAATGTTATCAATAGTTGAAGCAACAAAAACAGCTTCATCACGCTCGTCATTAGCACGGTAATAAACAATTTGTTCACCGTCATCATTTTGAGTCCAAAGTTTCTTAGGACGGCGGTTACGGTTGTTCTTGATAACTTCGTTGGCTGCTTGGAGAATTTTCTTAGTTGAACGGTAGTTTTCCTCCAAGAGGACAACCTTAGCTTCAGGATAGTCCTTCTCAAAATCAAGGATGTTCTGCATGTCAGCCCCACGCCAACCGTAGATTGATTGGTCAGCATCACCCACGACACAGATATTCTTGAAGCGAGATGCTAAGAGTTTTACCAACTGATACTGAGCATGGTTGGTATCTTGATATTCATCCACGTGAATATACTGATAACGCTGCTGATAATAAGCGAGCACATCGGGATTTTTGTCAAAGAGACGCAGAGTCATCATAATCAAATCGTCGAAATCCATGGCTTCACTACGACGGAGCTCTTCCTGATAGGCTTTGTAACATTTAGCAACGATTTGAGTATACATGTCACCAGCTTGGTGCTCATAAGCCACTTCATCCAAGAGGTCATTTTTTGCGTTGGAAATCGTCCCTAAGATGGCACGTTCATTCCACTTCTTAGGATCAAGATTAAGATTCTTGAGAATACGTTTCATCAAAGTACGTTGTTCACCAGGATCCACGATAGTAAAGTTTCGATTGTAGCCAATATGGTCCGCTTCACGACGAAGGATTCGCACGCACATACTATGGAAGGTCGCAATCAAGGTTTCTGAAGTTGCTGGGTTTAAAGCCATAGCACGCTCACGCATCTCACGAGCTGCCTTATTGGTAAAGGTAATGGCCAAAATATTCCAAGGATTGATCATTTTTTCGTCAATAAGGTAGGCAATGCGGTGGGTAAGTACACGTGTCTTCCCTGATCCTGCACCAGCCATAATCAACAAAGGACCTTCAGTCGTTTGGACGGCTTCGGCCTGTTTGTCATTCATACCAGTTAATAATGGGTTCATCATATTCTCCATTCTCAAAAATAAGCTCTACTATTTTATCATTTTTTGGATGAAAATGCAGTCTCTATTCATAATGAGTGTGAAATAACTTTAGCAAATAATCGTTTGTTTTTATTGGGAGGTTGTTTGATAAAAATGATTGTTATTCCAAGCTTTTCTAGATTTTGGTGAAAGGGATTCTTAAGTATAATATTCGGTTTTTTATAGTTTTGATAAAAATTAGTGTTGACACTGTTCGGTTTTTTAGATAATATAGAACCACAATAAAATAAAAACCGAGTGATGTCATCAGGAAGACTGGTGATTGACGGACTTCTGGAGAGATCTTGAAGCAGCCTTAGCTGTAAACAAGACACCGAAGGGGCAAGGGGTAACAACCGAAACTCTCAGGTAAAAGGACAGAAAGCATCGCAAGTTTTTTTACTTGTAGTAATAGCTTTGTATTCTCAGAGGTCTGGTTAAGCCAAACCTCTTTTTGACGTCTCGGTTAAAGGAGATTGTTACATTCATGTTAGACTTTTTTACTACCATTGATGATTTTGTCTGGGGTCCACCCCTTTTGGTCCTTCTTGTAGGAACTGGGATTTACCTTACGCTTCGTCTTGGACTTTTGCAAGTTCTTCGTCTTCCTAAAGCTTTTAAACTTATCTTTGCTGAAGATAAAGGGGAAGGTGATATTTCTAGTTTTGCAGCCCTTGCGACAGCTCTTGCTGCAACTGTTGGTACAGGTAACATTGTTGGGGTAGCTACAGCCATCAAAACTGGTGGACCTGGTGCCCTTTTCTGGATGTGGATTGCCGCTTTCTTTGGTATGGCAACCAAATATTCCGAAGGTCTTTTGGCTATTAAATTCCGTACACTTGACGACCAAGGTAATGTTTCTGGTGGTCCAATGTATTACATCACACATGGTTTCTCTGGGAAATGGCAAACAATTGCTAAACCTTTGGCCTACTTCTTTGCCTTTGCAGGTGTCCTAGTTGCATGGTTGGGGATTGGTACTTTCTCTCAAGTTAACTCAATCACCGCCTCACTTCAAAACAGCTTTGACTGGTCACCAAAAATCGTAAGTATCTTACTTGCTCTTATAACTGCTGCCATCATTTTTGGTGGTATCCAATCTATCTCTAAAGTTTCTGAAAAGGTCGTACCATTTATGGCTGGACTTTATATCCTAGCAGCTCTTGTGGTTATCTTTACAAACTTTAATCAACTTTTACCAGTTCTTGAAATGGTCTTCCAATCTGCCTTTACTGGGAAAGCAGCCGTAGGTGGTTTTGCTGGTGCAACAGTCATGGTCGCTATGCGACTTGGTATTGCGCGTGGTGTCTTCTCAAATGAGTCAGGTCTTGGATCTGCTCCTATCGCCGCTGCTGCAGCTAAGACCGAAGAACCTGTTGAACAAGGTTTGATTTCAATGACAGGTACTTTCATTGATACGATTATCATCTGTACGCTTACAGGTCTTGCTATCCTTGTAACTGGTCAATGGTCAGGTAGCCTAGAAGGTGCCCCAATGACACAAGCCGCCTTCTCTTCTGTTTTTGGTACATTTGGTGAAATTGCCTTAACACTTTCTTTGGTTCTCTTTGCCTTTACAACAATCTTGGGTTGGTCTTACTACGGTGAACGTTGTTTCGAATTCATTTTCAAATCAACTAAATTCCTTCCACTCTACCGCCTCATTTTTGTGGTTATGGTTGCTCTTGGTGGTTACCTCACACTTGATGTTGTTTGGAAAATTGCAGATATCGTAAACGGCTTGATGGCATTGCCTAACTTGATTGCCCTCCTAGTCCTTTCACCAATCATCATTAAAGAAACCAAATCATACTTTGAACGCCACAAATAAACAAAAAGAGCTCAGGCTCTTTTTTCTTGTCTTTATCAGCACCAATCCTTGCGACTACTGCTCTTTTGCGTTACAATGAAATTAAATCATTTTTAAACTTATACAGAAAAAATCCAAAGGAATAACTATGTCAATTACCAAAGAATTTGATACGATTACTGCCATTTCAACGCCCTTAGGTGAAGGTGCTATCGGTATCGTTCGCTTATCTGGAACCGATGCTATTGCTATTGCTAATAAAGTTTTCAAAGGAAAAAATCTAGAAACGGTTGCTTCACATACTATCAATTACGGCCATATTGTCGAAAATGAGGAAACCATTGATGAAGTCATGGTAAGTGTTATGCGTGCGCCAAAGACCTTTACGCGTGAGGATGTCGTGGAGATCAACACTCACGGTGGGGTTGCTGTGACTAATGAAATCCTCCAACTCCTTATTCGTTCTGGAGCTCGTATGGCTGAACCTGGAGAATTTACCAAACGTGCCTTTTTGAATGGTCGTGTGGACTTGACTCAGGCTGAAGCTGTCATGGATTTGATTCGTGCTAAGACTGATAAGGCTATGGCCGTTGCCGTCTCTCAACTTGATGGGGCGCTCAAGGATCTCATTAACAACACTCGCCAAGAAATCCTTAACACCTTGGCTCAAGTCGAAGTGAATATTGATTACCCAGAATATGATGATGTTGAAGAAGTTACCACAGCTCTTGTCCGTGAAAAAACGCAAGAGTTCCAAGCACTTTTAGAAAATCTTCTTGCCACTGCTAAACGAGGAAAAATCCTACGAGAAGGCCTTTCAACGGCAATCATTGGTCGTCCAAATGTCGGAAAATCTAGTCTTCTTAACAATCTCCTACGCGAGGAGAAAGCTATCGTAACAGATATTGAAGGTACCACCCGTGATGTCATTGAAGAATACGTTAATATCAAGGGTGTTCCACTTAAGTTAATCGATACCGCTGGTATTCGAGACACAGATGATGTGGTTGAAAAGATTGGTGTTGAGCGTTCCAAGAAAGCTCTTGAAGAGGCTGACCTGGTTCTCCTTGTCCTTAACAGCTCCGAACCGTTAACTGAGCAAGACCGTACATTACTCGAAATTAGTAAAAATAGCAATCGAATCATTCTCCTAAATAAGACAGACCTTCCACAAGCAATCCAAATGGAAGAGCTTCCTGAAGATGTCATTCCAATTTCAGTCCTCAAGAATGAAAATATTGACAAAATCGAAGATTGCATCAATCAGCTCTTCTTTGATAATGCTGGCCTAGTGGAGAAAGATGCTACTTATCTCTCAAATGCCCGTCACATTTCACTCATTGAAAAAGCTCTCGAAAGTCTTGAAGCAGTCAATCAAGGTCTTGAATTAGGCATGCCTGTTGACCTCTTACAGGTTGATATGACACGCACCTGGGAAGTTTTAGGAGAAATTACTGGTGACGCCGCCCCAGATGAACTCATTACACAACTCTTTAGTCAGTTCTGTCTAGGAAAATAAACATAACTAAATTTATGTAAAAAGGATGCTTAGTCATCTTTTTATTTTACATACATAAATACAGAAATAAAATTATGTAAATCAAAAAACTACCAATACTATAAGACGATTGACTCATGCTTTTTAAGAAAGAAAATGCTATCATGGTATTATCCTATGATTTTGAAAGGTTAATCATGAGTCAAGCTGCTACTGATACTGATTTTAAACATTTGATAGATTTTGATGATAATCTGTTTCCGTTTCGACTGGAGGAAACTATGGTCGAAAATGGACGCCCTGATATTCTATTTCATTGGCATCCTGAGCTTGAGATTCAGTACGTTTATGAGGGGACAGCTCGCTATCATATTGATTATGACTATTTTGACAGTCAGGCTGGAGATATTTTTTTGATATGTCCTAATGAGCTTCATTCGATTCATCCCATAGATAATCAGTCTCATCATACTGATACCCTTCATTTTCATTTGGATATGTTGGGACAGTCTCTGGTGGATCTGCTTAGTCTCCGTTATCTTCAGCCCTTACAGAATTCCAATTTTAAGTTTAAACAATGTCTAAGACCATCAGACGAGGGGTATACGGAAATTAAAGCACTTCTCTTCGAGATTTTTAAGATGATTCGTCAGAAAGATCGTCACTATGAACTTCTTCTCAAGTCAAAGTTGGAAGAATTAATCTACCTTTTCTACTTCTATCGTTTGGTAAAGCGAAAAACTTCTGATGATCATTATCGAAAAAATGATAAAATTCGTGAAATCATTGATTACATCAATCAACATTATGCTGAAAATCTCACGATTGAAAAGTTGTCAGAGCTCATGGGATATAGTAAGACACATTTTATGACAATTTTTAAACAACATACTGGCACCTCTTGTACTGAATTTATCATTCAAGCAAGACTACATGCTGCTTGTGAGGAGCTCCGTAATAGCGTAAAACCAGTTTTGGAAATTGCTACTGATGTTGGTTTTAACAATTTATCAAATTTCAACCGTCAATTTAAACACTATTACGACCAAACACCAAGTCAGTATCGAAAAACACATAGCAACAAGAAGAAAACAAAAAAGAGTTAGCCAAATGGTTAACTCTAATTTTTATCTGAAAACTTCTTAGTATTTTTCTTTACCTTTGTGTTTTCCACTAAGTCCAAAGAGAGTTAGCAACATACCAAGTCCGAGGAGTCCAGCGTGTGAGGCCTTATCACCTGTTGTAGGAAGAACTTCAGTTTGAGCAGAAGCTTCTGCCACTTTTTCTGTTTCTTTAAGTGCTTCGTTTCTTGTTGAAACGAAGAATACTTTACCATTAGGTGTCGTTACTACTTTAGATACAACTGGTTTAGTTGTTTTAAGGTCTTCAGCAACGCTAGATGGCGTAACAGGACTCAATGGATTAAGTGTAGGGTCTTCTGCATTTTCTTTTTTGTTCAAGGCAGCAAAATCAGCACTTGAAATAGAAATGGTACGTGAGTTTGGATTGATAACTGCATACTTAGATAGGTCTGCATGTGTCAAGTAATCCGCAAAGACGGTATCCATTGAAGGACCTTCTTCACGAGGACCACCAAGCATTGTGTAGCCATCACCACCAGCAGCTAAGAAGTCATTGGTTACAAGGTAGTAATTTTCATTAGTGTTGAGTGGTTTATAGCTACCAGTTTCTGGATCAAAAATGTCAATTGACAAGATACGTTTTTCTGCTGGAAGTGTTGTGTCATAATAAACACGAGCTCCTGATACTTGAAGGAAACCGCCAGATGGTTCAAGAAGAGGTTGACCATTTTCATCTAGAACAGTTTTACCACTTTCGTCAACTTGGAGAATAGAACCAAGAGATTTGACAAACATATCATGGATATTTTGACCTGTCACTTGGATTTGAGCAACTGAGTTACCAAATGGAAGAACGGCAATGATATCACCTTTAGTGATTGGTTTGTCTTTGGCAATTGTTTCACGAAGACCACCACCGTTTGTTACGGCAAGGTTAGACTTGTGTGTGAAGGCTGATTGTCCGTAATCTAAGAGAGCATCAGCGACAACATTACCAAGGTTAGTTTCGCGAACACGAACGTTCATACGGTCACCGCTAAGTTTAACTGGACTATTTTCGATAACTACTTTCGAAGAATCTGCCTTGTACTTAGCTTGGATGTCATCAATCATAGTTTTAACTGTTGGGTTAACTTTATAATTCTTCTTAGCTTCGTCGTGTGAAATCACGCCATGTGACAAGACACGGTCAGAATTATAAACGACGCGGCCGACATTGTTAAGGTAGCTACCAGTTTGGTTGTAAGTGACATTATCGCCGTATGTCGCTGTGTGAAGAGTGTGTGAGTGACCATCAAGGACAAGAACACGTTTTCCTTTCAAAGGTGCATAGTTTGAAAGAGCTTCTGCCAATGTTGATCCACGCCATTCAACTGGAGTTGTTGTATCTATACCCAAGTGACTAAGGACAATATAAGTCTTGTATTCCTTACCTTCAGCACGAGCATTTGATTCCACTTGGTCAACAACAGCTTTAACCTCAGTAATAGGATCGGTGAAAGAGACACCAGTGATATTACGTGGGTGTGTCTTAGTAGCTGTCTCAGGTGTAGTAACACCAATAACAACTACTTCATCTCCATCAACACCAGGTGTTTTGTCAATGATTGTAGATGGTTGGAAAAGACGTACGCCGTCCACATAAACGTTAGATGTGATGATTGGGAAATTGATTTGTTTGCTCAAACGACGCAATTGGTCAAGACCAAAGTCGAACTCATGGTTACCCACTGTCATGGCATCAAAACCAACAGCATTCATGACGCTTGCCATGTCCTCCCCCTTAGAGCTGTTTGAGATTGGAAGACCTTGGAATGAGTCCCCTGAGTCAAAGACAAGGGTTGTTCCTTTTGAACGAGAATCATTGACGATACCAGACAAAAGGGCATCACCAATAACTCCGTTACGATCATCTTCAACCATACGACCATGAACATCGTTGGTGTGAAGAACAGTTACAGTGTCGTTGCTGGCACTTGTGCTAGCATTTGTCACGACTTCTGTTGTAGGAGTTGCGGCTGCAGTTGCTGTTTCACTGGCTGTGGCAACTGGTGTCTCGCTTGTTTCAGCTGTTAAAGCAGTAACAACTGATGTTGAACTAGCTACTGGAGCTGCAGACTCGCTTGTTGCAGTTGTTGCTGCAGTAGATGTCGCATTGGTAGTTGCCTCTGTAGCTACTACTTCAGTGCTTGGTGCTGTTACAGCTGCATGAGCTTCTACCTCGTCAGCTTGGACAGCATTAGCCAAGATAGCAGTTGAGACGAGTAGGGTTGATAGTGTCGTTGCAACGACTGTTTTCTTCTTCATTCCAAAAGACCTTTCTGATTTTTAAATCGCTTTTATTATACCACATTTATAAGATTAGAATTAAATAAATTTCAATATTTTATTAGATATTCAAATAATTTTTTCAAAAATCAATAGGTAGCTAAACGTTTTTCAAGATAGCCTTCAAGCAGTTCTAAAGTAAAGCTCAAAGTCCAGTAAATAAGGGCGATTAGGATATACATAGACATGTAGTCATACTCACGCCCACCGATAATCTTAGCATTTTGGAAAATGTCAGGCACTGTAATCATAGCAGCCAATGAGGAACTCTTAACCATATCAATAATAACATTACCAAGAGGGGCTACTGCTATACGCATAGCCTGAGGTAAGATAATCCGACGGATAATAGACTTCTGAGGAAGACCAAGAGAGCGAGCTGCTTCCCACTGCCCCTTATCTACGGCAACTATGGATGAACGGAAAATCTCTGCCATATAAGCGGCACTAACACAGGAGAAGCCAATAAAGGCACAAAGAAGGGCAGGTAGCTGAACACCAACATAAGGCAAACCAAAGTAAAGAATGAAGAGCACGACCAACATAGGAACCCCACGCATGATGGAAATATAAATGCGGGCTGGATACTTTAACCAAGGCTTTTGAGACATTCGCATAAAGGCAAGGATGATAGCAAAAACATTCCCAACCATAAAGCTTAAAAGCGAGATTCCTAAGGTATAAGGTAGACCTGATAGGACATAAGGAATGCTTTTTAGAATCAGTGAAAAATCAATAATCATAAGTCTAACTTTCTAAACATTTCTTTAGCAAATAAGCGATCCAATTGGATCGCTTATATTATTCAACATCAGAGATATCAATCTCAGTATAGTCAACTTTTGTTTTCTTTGTAACGTCTTGACCAGCAAAGAATTTCTCTGAAATCTTGGTAAGGGTACCATCTTTCTTCATGTCTTTGATGGCTTTGTTGACCTTTTCTTGAAGGGTTTTATTCTTCAATGAGAAAGTAAAGCTTGTTGAGTAAGGGTTACTGTAGATACCGTCGTTGATCTTAACTGGGTACTTGTCTTTGATAGCGGCTACTGCCATCTTTTGCAAATAGTAATCGTTGACGATAACGTCTGTACGCCCATTTATCAAGTCCTGCATGTAAACGTCATTGGTAACATTATCATATACGACGAGTTCAGCACCCATTTTTTTGGCAATCTTCATGTACTTTGTACTTGCAGCACCGGCTGCCTTTTTGCCTTTGAGATCCTTCCATGAAGAGATTCCTGAATTATCCGATTCACGAACGACCATTGAAGTGAAGGAATACTTGTATGGTTCAGAACGTAAGAATTTTTTAACATTCTTGTTGTCGTCTTCGAGTGAGTAGTTAGCGATATCGACTTGTCCACTATTTACAGCAGTAAGCATGCCATCTACACCCATCTCAGTGAAGTCAATTTTCAACTTAAGACGTTTTCCAACTTCTTTGAGAATCTCAACGTCATAACCAGTCAAATTATTCTTATCATCGTGGTAGGTTTGTGGGTACAGTGTTCCAGCAGTCGCAACCTTGATGCTACCACGTTTCTCAATCTTTTCCCAGTTCTTCTCACCTGTACTTTGTGACGAGCAGGCAACCAAAAAGACCGCAGCCAAAATTAAGCTAAAAACGGCGAAAAATCTCTTTTTCATCTATGTGTGTCTCCTTGAATAATTAAGTTAAGTTAAAAAACTTATAATCTAAGCCTACACTATTTGAAAGGGTTTTACAAAATATTGAACTGAAAATAATAATGCTCAGCTAAAAACCGAACCTTCTTCCATTTGTTGGGCCAAGTGTAAGAGGAGGCCTTCTCTTCCCTTGGCGGCTGTCAGTTGAACACCAAGGGACAGCCCTTGCCCATCACGATAGACAGGTAAAGAAATCGATGGTTGTCCCGTCAGGTTAGCTTGTTGGGTGAAAGGCGTCCAATCTAAACTATCCGCAAACATATCCCAAATAAGTTCTTGTTGCTTTGGCCAATCAAACTCAGACATATGCTTGAGTTGATTTTGTAGGCTTTGAGAGAGTGCAAACTGTCCGTGTTTAGGTGCCACATCCGCAACTGTAGGAGTCAGAAGAATATCGTAAGACTCATGAAAATTCGTCATCTGATGGCTATACTGGTCCCACTGAGTTAGGACTTTAGAGTAAACTTTGGCAGGAATCTTTTGGCCAGATTGGAAAATAGCCCAAGTCATTAACTCCATATCTTCAAGCGTTATCTGACGTCCCAAACCAGCCTCTATACCATCAAACATGGCAGCCGTCTCTACACTATTCATGATGTAGTAAGACTGCATAGCTTCAATCCCATTCAAGGGCTGATGGGTGATTTCATGGACATAATGTCCTAGACTTTCTAATGCTCTAGCAGCCTTTTTTGTCGCCGCAATAGCAGATTCTGATACCTTACCACCAATAGGAGAGACAGTAGAAAAAGCAATCTTCAGAGGTTGAACTGGTTTTCCTAAAGAATCTTTGTCAAGTTTAGGCAAGATAAAGGGACTTTCCATCTGACACGTCTGCATATGATAAAGCAAGCGTTTTGTATCTCGAACAGACTTAGTCAAAGCAAACTGGACAGAGGCTCCCTGCCATCCACGAAACGAACCAGGACCGACAGGAATTCGTCCTCTGGTAGGCTTGAGACCGATTAGGCCGTTAAAGGAAGCTGGAATGCGAATAGAGCCCCCACCGTCACTAGCTGGAGCCAAAAGAGAAATGCCAGAACTTACAAGAGCAGCCGCTCCACCACTTGAGCCACCAGCATTACGCCTCACATCATCAGGTAGATTGACAGGACCATGAATCTGAGCATCACTGATATTTTTGAAGCCAAACTCAGGAGTGCTAGAACGTCCTAAGATAATAAAGCCCAATTCCTCAAGTTTCTTAACATAATTATCCGTTTCCTTAGCCCGATAACTTGTAAATAGGCGAGAACCCGCTGTTGACGGCTCACCAGCTTGCTCCTGACCTAAATCCTTTAGGAAAATTGGGACACTAGCAAAAGGTTTAGCTGAAAAGTCTCTAGTTTCTGCTTCTTCTAAAGCTTTCTCGTAACGTTGACTGACGATAGCATTGATTTTAGTATTAGTCCTCTCCGCTTCACTTATTGTATCCTTTACTAGTTCTGGGGGACTGACCGTCTTATTTCGCACAGCCTCAACCATTGCCGTTGCATCTGACCACTCATTTACTGACATCTTATATTCTCCCTACTTCTATTATTTCCTAAATTATACTAAAAAAAACGAAACGCCTGAAACGTTCCGCCTTCAATCATGATAATTAGTCTTGCCAAGTTTCTTGGTTTTCTTTAAATTTTTTCAAGAGTTGAAGTCCGTCTGCTGTGATGTAGCCTTGCACTTTAGCCACTTTGATCAACTCAGTGTAGTTTGAAAGAGTGACCAATTTCACGCCAGCATCAGCGAAGTTTTTCTCAGCTTTTGGCAATTCGTAAGTGAAGATAGCCACAACACCAATAACATTAGCCCCTTCACGCTCTGCAGCTGCTACCGCATCAAGTACTGATCCACCAGTTGAAATCAAGTCTTCAACAACAACCATTTTTTCGCCTTTAACCACACGACCTTCGATTTGGTTACCAGCACCGTGATCTTTTGGTTTGCTACGGATATAGGCAAATGGAAGGTTCATCTTGTCAGCGATGATAGCACCGTGAGGAATACCAGCAGTTGCAGTACCAGCAATCACTTCTACTTCAGGAAATTCTTCCTTAATTTTTTCCACAAAACCATTTTCGATAAGTGTACGAGTTTCTGGGTAAGACAAAGTAATACGGTTGTCTGTGTAGATTGGTGATTTGATTCCTGATGCCCATGTAAATGGTTCTTCAGGTTTAAGGTAAACAGCCTTGATATCAAGCAAGTCAGATGCGATTTGTGATGCTAATGTCATAATTATTATCCTCCGTAAAGCGTTTTCTACTCTTTATTATAACCTAATTCCATCTATTTTCCTATGAAATAAGGTCTTTTTGAAAATTTATTGACCGTTCCATTGGGCCTTGATGTCGTGATAAGCTGCTACTGGATCGTCAGCTTGTGTAATTGGACGACCAACAACAATGTAATCTGAACCAATTTGACGGGCATCGGCAGGTGTCATAACACGTTTTTGGTCACCAACTGCTGCTCCTGCTGGACGAATACCAGGTGTCAAACAAACGAAATCTTCATTTGTTGCTTCTTTGATTTTTGCTACTTCATGTGCTGAGCAGACAACACCATCAAGACCTGCTTCAGCAGTCTTTTTAGCATAATGAACCACAGATTCTTGAAGTGTGGTTTGGATATTTTGGAAATCACGCATCTGCTCTTCAGAGGTAGAGGTCAACTGTGTTACAGCAATCAAGATTGGACCATCTCCCAAGCCTTCACGCGCAGCCTTCATCATTTCCACACCACCAGCCGCATGCACATTAGTCATATCAACGCCAAGGTTAGACAAGACACGCATGGCTGATTTCACAGTATTTGGAATATCGTGAAGCTTAAGGTCAAGGAAAACACTATGGCCAAGCTCTTTAACGTAGCGTACAATCTCAGGCCCAGCAGCATAGTAGAGTTCCATACCAATCTTCACATAGAGCTTTTCATCAGCAGGAAACTTAGTAAGGAAAGCCTTCACATCCTCAAAGGTCGGGAAATCAAGGGCAATAACAGGACGATTTTCTCTCATTTCTTATATCCTTTCACACAAAAAACCTCCGCCAGTCAGCGAAGGTTGCACGAAAATAGGGCAGTCCCTACCCTTTAGTGATGCCGTAGCATCTCAGTACACCTTTCTCGCCTCTCTGGACTCGATTAAAGGTTCAGTTCAATTTGTTCCATTATAGCGCTTTTATGAGGGAATGTCAAAGGGGGTATCTTTAATCTCTATCCTGTAGTACATTAATGAAATTTTTAAAACTTATTTCAAAGTCTTTAGAAACCTATATATTCATATTTCATTCTTAATTCTTGGTAGATATAATATCTTAAAACTTCTCGAAGAAGCAATGTTGTTTCGTACATCTCACTGATATCTGTTATCAATTTTGGATATTTATCCTTCGAATCACCGTGAGTATAATAATTGCGTGTTTGAGTTAATTTTTTTATCAGCAATTCTCTCTCTACATTTGAAAAAATTTTAGACTGATTAAGCTCATCTATTGAATCAAATAAATTTTTCAACCGTTCAGAAAGACTTGGTTCTTTCTTATTAAATTTCAATCTATTTCTAAACTTACCTCTAACCTCCTCTAAGAGATTTGTATTTATAAAATTGAGCAAACATCGTTTTTGTTCTTCTTCAATATCAGATAAACGTTGCGGTATTTTAAAATTCTTAAAATTTCTTGAATATACTTCTAGATTTCTGATTGCATCAACCAACTGATTTTCCAAGAATAAGTTACCATGAAGATTTTTTGAAAATTGTTTAACTATAAAATCAAGTTCCTCAGATTTATCAAACCAATGATTTAAAATAGCTTCAAAATTATTCTCTAATCTCTTTAAAGAGATATCTTGCTGAGAATTTGATTTCCATTTTTTAGACTTTCTAGCATGTTGCACAAAGAATTTTCCTTTTGTCAGTGGCAAACGTTTATCATCTACCATTTTATAATCAACTAGAAATTCAATATTAGTAAAAGACAAAGGTATATTTGATAAAATTTCAATAAGGTCCTTAATCTTGCATGAAGCATGATAAAAATCATTAAAAAGTCTTTTTTTTGAATCAGCTGAAGTAAGTTTAATAAAATAATCACTTGTAAATGATATGTTTGTAAACGAAGAATGTAGTATTGCTGAATCCTCAAAGTTCATTCCTACTGATTTTATTAACGCTTTTGTTGATTGATATTTATGTACTGCACTCTTAAAAATAGTTTGATTCTTATCACGCTTAATGGTCACCAGTGATTTGGCAATCCATTCCTCAATGTGTTCGAAACTAAATTTAAATTCTTTTACTTTTTCAGAATCTAATTCATTTATTAATTTCTTAAAGGCTTCTGAATTATAGTCAAAGTTTTCTACTTCATTATAAAATACACTGTAGATTTTAAAGTCTTTAACTCTATATTTAGTTATTGAAAAACCAGGATATGATAAATATACCATCGGTTCTCCATAAGTGTTTAAAATTAAAATATTGCCATCACTAGTGAATCCATATATTTTTTCCAAATGCTTGCCAAGATTAAAAGAAATACCTAGGTCCTCTTCAAATTCGCCAAATAATTCTAATACAATTTCTCTTGAAGAATAATGTAAAATACCGCTCAAATTATTCTTACTATTGAAATTATCTGGACATTCTGAAAAATAACCTTTTATATCAAACTCTTTGTCCCAAGTATAATCTTTAAATTTCATAATGCTCCTTTTATTTTTTTAAACGTTTTTCTGAGTTTCTAAATTTAAAAAATCAAATACATAGCTTCAAGAAATTACAATACAAAAAATCTTTTATCTATCAATAATGATATTATACTCCAAGAATACTTAGTATTTCTAGAAAAAATAGTTCACCCATTCGAGGTAGAATACTAACTAATATATAGATATAATCTGGCATTAACTGAACTTCGATTATTTAAACGCCTTTATAATGATATATTTTATTCACAACGCTAGAGAAAGAATTGAACATAAAGTCACCAATAAAAAAGATGGAAGTTTTAGTTTCCATCTTTTTACTTTTAAATCAATTATTCTATTTCCCCAACAAGTCTGTTCGAACTTCCTTACGCAAGTCTTCAAGTGTTGTGATACCGTACTTGTCCATGACTTCAGGGAGGCGATCGATGATTTTAGGGCAGGCATAGGGATCTGCGAAGTTGGCTGTTCCGACACCGATGGCTGAGGCACCAGCGATGAACATTTCGATAGCTGCTTCGGCACTGTCGACTCCCCCCATACCGATGATTGGAAGGTCTGAAGCTAGAGCAACTTGGCGGATAAGTTTAAGGGCTACTGGAAAGACGGCTGGCCCAGACATACCACCTTGACCGTTGGCAATGATAGGTTTGCGAGTAGCCAAGTCATAGCGTGTTCCGACCAAGGTGTTAATCATGGTGAAACCAGTCGCACCGGCATCTTCGACTGCTTTGGCGACACTTGTGATATCAGCCACGCTCGGTGTCAGTTTGACATAGACGGGCACATCAGAGTGAGAGACGCTGGCTTTTACTGCCGCATAGGCAAGCTCTGGGACTTGTCCGATGAGTAGGCCGTTATTGCCATGGTCCACGTTTGGACACGAGATGTTGAGCTCGATCGCCTTGACGTTGCTGGCTTTGGAAATCTTATGAGACACTTCTGCATATTCTTCGTTTGAAAATCCAGCTACATTGGCAATGATTGGAAGCTCAGGATAATGCTCCTGCAACCAAGGGAGTTTTTCAGACAAGACAGCATCAACACCAGGGTTTTGCAAGCCAATGGCATTGAGCATGCCTGATGGTGTTTCCGCCACACGGGGTGTTGGATTACCAAAACGAGGGTTGGCGGTAGTAGCCTTAATCATGATTGACCCTAGTTTATCCAAATCATAATACTTGGCATACTCTTGACCAAAACCAAAGCAACCTGAGGCTGGAATAATAGGATTTTTCAAGTCGAGCCCTGGAAGGCTAATAGCTAAACGATTTTTTGAATTCATCTCTGACATAGTAACCTCCTAGACGATGACTTTTCCAGTAGGGAAAACTGGCCCTTCTTCACAAACACGAAGATTTTTGGCGTCCGACTCTCCTTTAACGTGAACCACACAGGCATAGCAAGCGCCCATACCACAAGCCATGCGGGCTTCCATAGAAACATAGGCGTGAGGGTGATTTTCAAACTTGCTATCGACATATTTAAGCATGCCTGGGGCTCCGCAACTATACACGGCATCTGGTGTCCAGTCGAAACCATCAATAACTGTCGAAACGTAACCCTTGATACCGTATGAACCGTCATCAGTCGTCACGTAGACTTCACCACAAGCTCTGAGTTTATCCTCCAAAATGACAGCATCCTTATTGGCAAAACCAATGACTGATACAACTTCCACTCCCTTAGCCTTCAACTGTTTAGCTGTCTCAACCAAAGGTGGCACACCAATACCTCCACCAACTAGGAGGGCTTTCTGCCCAGCCTCAATAACTGAAATATCAAAACCATTTCCCTGAGGGCCCATGGTATCGATGGTTTGCCCAGCTACCATCTTAGACAGAATAGCTGTTCCCTCGCGTTCCACTCGATAGACAATGGTTGCCTCTTTCTTGTCATAGTCAATCTCTGAAATGGAAATCGGACGACGAAGGAGTTTGCTTGGGTCTGGCACTTTGAGATGGACGAACTGTCCAACCTGCATATCTGCAACCATCTCTCCCTTAAGCACCATCTCGAAAATACGAGGTGCAATCTCACGCTGACTCACAATGGTTAAATCTTCAACTAAAATCATGACAACCCTTTCTAAACTGCAAAATGTCATCAAAAAAACCTCGCCACATGGCAAGGTCGCACAAAAAATCACAGGAGAGCCCTGCTGTTTCACTCTGTCCGACCTTTTAAGCCTCTCTGGACTCATTTAAAGGTTATTTTGTGATTATTATAACCGTTTTCAAGACGGATGTCAAAGGAGAAAAGAAAAACCAAAGCTCTAAAAACTAAGCTAAAGTCTCTCCAGCCTATAACTAGGCCCTCTGTTTGATACGTTCTCAATCATCTCATAGGGTAACATAAATTATCAATATTCCTAACAATAGGTGTTAAGAATATTGGATAACCGTCTTAAAATAAGATTATTGGAACAATCTGTCGTAAACCATAGTATGAGCCAACTGTTGACCATCGCCACCCAACAAATCAACCAAGGCATAGGCAAAGGCTAGGGCTGTTCCGGCACCACGGCTAGTGACAATATTGCCATCAACAACCACCAAGTCAGTTTGATGCTCGCCAGATGCAATTTGTTCTTCAACACCTGGGAAACATGTGAATTTGCGACCTTCAAGAAGACCAGCACGTTCGAGAACAATTGGTGCTGCACAAATGGCAACAACGTATTTTCCAGCTTTTGAAGCTTCTTGAAGAGAGGCAATCAAGGCTTGGTTGTCGCGTAGATTAGTTGAGCCAGGCATACCTCCAGGAAGGACCACCAAGTCATAATCCGCAAAATTACCATCAAATACACCATCCATAGCGACTTGAATTCCATGTGAGCCAGTCACTGACGTACTTTCAAGTCCTATCATGCTACAGTCAAATCCTGCTCGGCGGAAGACATCCACTGGGCTCAAGGCTTCGATTTCTTCAAATCCTTCCGCAAATACTACTGCTACTTTTGTCATGATATACCTCCAATTGACTTATCACTTGATTCTATTACGCCTTAAATTATAGCAGTTTTAGAAGCAGGAAACAAACCATAAAAATTGACTTTGAACATGAAAAAAGACAGCACAAGGACTGTCTTTGTCATTTTATCTAAACAAACTTGCTAGGATCCACAAGAGATAAATATGGGCTGGATAGAAAATATAGAAGAAATTCTTGTTACCACTACCACGTTCACCATTATAGAAATACATAGGAATTGCCGCAAAGATCATCATCCACTGAACGCCTGTCGGGTCAAAAAGATGGGCAATCACTGAAATAACAACTAAAACAATGATTTGAGCCATACGATTGGTACGGAAAATATAGAATAGCAACCCCAAAATAACCATTACAAAGCCACCCTCAACCATGATAATACTTGGCACAAGTGACAAGATAAAGGCAACAATCTGCACAACGATTGGGTTTGCATGTGGCGTTTCAAATATGCCTGCAAGAATCACAACTGGAATAGATGAAAGAATCGGCAAGAGAAAAACACCAATCCCTTGAATCAACTCCTTGTTTGATTTATCGCGAAGCCCCTTAGCCAACAAATCCCAAGAACAAATAAAAATCCCAGTAATAAAGAAGGTTGAAAAGGCATTGTTGGTTAAACTGATACTACCATTATGAAAAATACTACCAATGATGGCGTTGCCAATGATCATAAACCAACTCATGTAAAGCAGACGCCTGAGAAAAGCCATACGATCATGAGTGTAGTGAAAACTATCAGCAGCAAGAAAGAGGAAAATTGGGAAAGACAGACGTCCCAACATCGTCAACCATATAGGTGCCCCCATACTCCCGAACATCTGATAGATTTGGTCCAAAAACATAAGTGCAACAGCTAGGTATTTTAAATTAGTCGCATTGCATATCTTTTTTATATCGTTCATTTAATGCTCCTTTAATTTTCAGCATATTAAATGATACCACAAGTCAGATATAAATTCAAAGGTATTCAGGGAAATAAAAGACATAACTTTTTAACTATTTTAGCGGAACAATTTTTGTAATAAAGAATGGTTCATAATAATAACAAACTCAATTTCGACTACCCATCCAAAGCATTTTTACTCTCTTTGTGCTATAATAGTTAGGCAATATTTACGTTCATAACGTATGCAAATTATTTAAAAAAACTAACAAAGCCCATAAACTCTGCAAGTTTTTGAAATATCTTTTTTTGCGAGCAGAGCGAGCAATTAACTGAGACTTTCCGCTGTGTTAAAAGCGCCTGAAACTAGAAGGTTTCAGGCGCTCGGAATTTTTGAGACGTTAGGTAGGCTCAAAAATTAGTCATGGAACTTTGTAAAAGTTCGCTGACGTCCGCCAACACCTAAGGAAAGTCTCACAGAAAATTTTATTTTTAAAATAAAACAATTATTATCAATAACAAGAAAGGAAGTACATCATGTCTTTTGACGGCTTTTTTCTTCATCATATGACGACTGAGTTGCGTGAGCAAGTGCTTTACGGGCGTATCCAGAAGGTTAATCAGCCCTTTGAGCGTGAGTTGGTCCTGACCATTCGTAACAATCGTCAGAATTACAAGCTTCTGCTTTCGGCTCATCCTGTCTTTGGGCGTATTCAGACGACCAAGGCTGACTTGCCAAATCCGCAGAATCCAAATACCTATACCATGATTATGCGGAAATACCTTCAGGGAGCGGTTATCGAGGATATCCAGCAACTGGAAAACGACCGTGTCCTTGAGATTTCCGTCTCTAATAAAAACGAAATCGGTGACAGCGTCAAGGTTACTCTAGTTATGGAAATCATGGGGAAACACTCCAACATTATCCTGATTGACAAAAACGAGAGCAAAATCATCGAATCTATCAAGCATGTTGGTTTTTCACAAAATAGCTATCGTACGATTCTACCGGGGTCAACCTATATTGCCCCACCAAAGACGGATGCCACGAATCCTTTCGATATTCCAGACGAAAAGCTCTTTGAAATCTTGCAGACGGAGGATTTATCAGCTAGAAACCTTCAAAAACTTTTCCAAGGTTTGGGGCGTGACACGGCCAATGAATTATCAACCTTACTTGAGACTGATAAGCTCAAGAATTTCCGTGCCTTCTTCAATCGTGAAGTAGAGCCAAACTTAACGGCTAAGGCATTTTCAGCTGTAAGATTCTCTGATAGTCAGGACCAACCGGAGTTTGAAACCTTGTCAGCCCTTTTGGACTACTACTACTTGGACAAGGCGGCGCGTGACCGTGTGGCTCAACAAGCGAGTGATTTGATCCACCGAGTGCAAAATGAGCTGGAAAAAAACAAGAAGAAACTTGTCAAACAGGAAAAAGAGCTTGCGGAGACTGAAAATGCCGAGGAGTTCCGTCAAAAAGGTGAACTTTTGACCACCTACCTCAGCATGGTGCCAAACGACAAGGACAGTGTCGAGCTAGACAACTACTACACTGGTGAAAAGATTACCATTCCACTAAATGTAGCTCTAACACCTAACCAAAATGCTCAGCGTTACTTCAAGAAATACCAGAAACTCAAGGAAGCTGTTAAGCACTTGACTGGTTTGATTGAGGAAACCAAGCAGACTATTGATTATTTGGAGAGTGTGGAGTTTAGTCTTTCTCAAGCCAACATGGATGAAATCGAAGATATTCGTGAGGAGCTTGTTCAGGCTGGCTTTATGAAGCGTCGTTCAACTGACAAGCGCCACAAACGTAAGAAACCTGAACAGTATCTGGCTTCTGATGGTAAGACCATTATCATGGTTGGTCGTAACAACCTGCAAAATGAGGAGTTGACCTTCAAGATGGCTAAAAAGGGGGAGCTCTGGTTCCACGCCAAGGATATCCCAGGTAGTCACGTGGTTATCAAGGACAATCTTAACCCAACTGATGAAGTCAAAACAGATGCGGCTGAATTGGCAGCCTACTACTCTAAGGCACGTCTGTCAAACTTGGTTCAAGTCGATATGATTGATGTTAAGAAACTCAACAAACCAACAGCCGGTAAGCCTGGATTTGTAACTTATACGGGACAGAAGACCTTACGTGTCACACCGACTGAAGAAAAAATTGATAGTATGCGGATGAAATAGTCTGCTTTACAAAATCAACCTCTCTTGTTTTAGAAACGAGAGAGGTTTTCTATGTCTTCATTAGAGCAATTTCTTTCGTTGATGAATGAGATTTTCTTCTTGTTTTCATTACATTTTTCCGACGACTGTGCTAAACTATAAGGGTAATTACCTATATTAAAGGAGACTTTCAGCATGAAGGCTCTTATGTCATATACGAGTTCTGTTTTAGAATGGTTAGGGCGCTATGTTGGCCTTTTAGTCTTTGGGCTATTATTTGTGACTGCTTTGTTCATTCGCACGACCATGATGACGGGATACTTTGAATGGGCAGAGATTAGTAGCGTTCCTTGGTATGTTTATGTTTCAGGTGGGGCCATTCTGCTTTTGACCCTTCTCTGGCCTAAAATCTTAAAGGAACTGACAACAAAGCAGATTTTCATCTTTTTTTCCGTTTGCTTTGTGAGTTTTGGCCTACTTTTGATTTTTCTGACCAGTTTTGCTGGTCGAGACGATGCAGGTACTGTCTTTAAAGGGGCGGTCCAGTTCAATGCTGGCGACTTCTCCTTAATAAAACCAGGAGCCTACTTCTACCGCTATCCGCATCAGTTGGGGTTGCTCAGTTTTGAACGCTTGGTTCTCTATCTGATTCCTTTACCAGTTATCTCTGTTTTCTATGTATTGAATCTTGGCATGGTCATTGGTATGAACTATTCTACATGGAAAATCACGGATGAACTGTTTACGAGGCCTTTAGTTAGTCGTTTGGCTGTCATCATGAGCTTTGGTTTCTTGCCTCTAGTATTTAACATTATGTTTGCCTATGGACTTATGTATGGGTTGTTCTTTTCTAGTTTTGCCATTCTCTTCTTTCTACGTTACTTAAGACGTGGTAAGGCTAGGAATGCGATTATTTCGGTGGCCATGCTATCTTTAGCCTACTGGGTAAGGAGCAACAACATCATTCTCATTATTGCTCTATCTGGTATTTTGATACTATTGACTCTGAGAGAGAAACGTTACCGCTATTTGCTTTTGGTTTTGGCTTTCTTTGCATTTCCTATGAGCTTGCATAAGGCGACGACCAGTTACTATGAGATTACCACCCATCAAAAAATTCCTGGAACACCTCAGATTGCTTGGCTGGCCATGGGCTTACAGGACAAACCCGATTCTAAACGCATGCCAGGATGGTATACCGGCTATGTCCGTGACATATACGCCAAGAAAAAGGGCAATATCGAAAAGATTGAAAAAAGTGCCAATCACCTTTTTGATAAGCGTGTTCAATATCTCCTAGCACATCCTGATGAAGCCAGTTGGTTCTTCAGTACAAAGTTTATCAGTTCTTGGACAGAGGGAAGCTTCCAGTCCATCTGGAATGGCCCAAGTAAAGACAAGTTTCAGCCCTTGTGGAATAGGTTTGCGACTTCTATCTATCACGATGGGACCCTGCATCTCTTTTTTGTAACCTATATGCAAGGCTATCTCCTAGTCCTATATCTTGGTGGTGTGTTCTACTACGCTTTCACTTATAAACGAATGGGAGACGGAGCAATCCTAGGCCTCTATGCCTTCCTCTATCTCTTTGGAGGTATCCTCTTCCACCTCATATCAGAGACTAAGAGCCAGTACACTTTACCTTATATTTACTTACAGATTCCAATGATTGCGGCGGGCTACAACCATATGACACAAATACTTAGTCGCTATCTAAAAAATAGGCGAAAGTCATCCTAGGATGGCTTTTTGTCATTGTTTCACAATTACAATCTTGTTATAATAGTTCTATGAAAAATTCATCGGTTGATCTTTTACGAGGCCCTATTTTGCGGTCTCTTTTAATCTTTGCTCTACCAATTCTGATATCCAATATTTTCCAGCAACTCTACAATACAGCCGATGTCATGATTGTGGGACGCTTTCTAGGGCCAGATGCCTTGGCTGCTGTAGGAGCTTCTTCTGCTATTTTTGACTTGGTTATCGGATTTGCATTAGGTGTTGGAAATGGTATGGGCGTTGTTATCGCACGTTACTACGGTGCTCAAGACTATAGGAAACTTCGTCAGTCTGTGGCGGCCACAGTTGTCATAGGCCTGGGCTTAAGCGCCTTGGTTATGATTCTAGGACATTTCGGGCTCTATCCTTTGCTACGATTTTTAGGAACTCCTGCTTCTATCATCGGGCAATCTTACCAGTATATTTCTATGGTTGTCTCCTGTGTTGGGGTTACTTTGGGTTATAATCTGTGTGCTGGTCTCCTCAGAGCAGTTGGTGATAGTCTGACAGCCCTCTATTTTCTGATTTTTTCAGCTCTGGTCAATATCATTTTAGACCTTTTCTTTATTACACAACTCCATCTTGGTGTTCAATCAGCAGGCTTGGCAACGATTATTTCTCAAGGACTTTCGGCAATTCTCTGTCTTTACTATATTAAGAAAAAAGTGACCTTCCTTCTACCAAGCAAGTCAGACTTTGTTCTTGATTCAAGTCTTTATTTGGACCTTTTTGGACAAGGAATGGCCATGGGACTCATGAATTCCATTGTTTCTATCGGTACCGTGACCTTACAGTATGCCATTAACGGCTTTGGTCCTCTCATCATTAGTGCTCAAGTGGCGGCAAGACGGATTATGTCCTTTGCTGTTCTCCCTTTGACTTCACTTGCTGCTGGGGTGACGACCTTCACCTCTCAGAACTTCGGGGCCAAACAGTTTAAACGCATAGTAGCTGGGTTAAAGCAATCTTGTCTTGTTTCTATAACTTGGTCTGTCATTGCTTGTGCCCTCCTCTATGTAGCAAGCCCCTTCTTGGCTGGTCTTATCTCTGGTTCAGATAATGCTGTGATTATTGATAATGCCAGTCGTTACCTCCGTATCAGTTCTCTCTTTTATCCTATTTTAGGAATGCTCTTCATCTTTAGAAATAGCCTGCAGGGTCTAGGTAAGAAACTGACACCTTTAACCTCTAGTTTCATTGAGCTTTTTGGAAAAATTCTCTTTGTTCTTTTGGTCATTCCTTCTATGGGTTACCTTGGCGTTATCCTATGCGAGCCCTTGATTTGGATTCCCATGACTATTCAGCTCTATTTTGCCTTGAGAAAGCATGTTAAACGCTTGTTTGTCAGTTAAACTTTTTTTGAACATAGAAAAACGACCGTCATGGTCGTTTTTAGTTTAGTTTAATCCCCATTCATCAGAAATCTGTTTCATAATAGCTTCTTGGGAGACAATCCCAAAGCCCAGCATGTAGGTTGAGTAATCAGCATAGATGACCTTGTTATTTTGAACAGCCTTAAGGCTAGTCCAGACAGGGCTATTTTTAAGTTTGTTATCTAGGAGTTCTTGAGAATCTGCTTGAACAATCAAGAGGTCCGGATTAAGATCTTTAAGCTTATCGATATCAATAACTTGGTACATATCCTCTGGATTAAAGGTTTGAGCACGATTGAACTTGTAAGTGTCATAGAGATAACCAAAATGTCCATAAGCATAATAACGAATGTCATTGTCCGTCACGCGCAGATACATGAGTTTTTGGTCACCAAACTTAGCCTTAACATTTTCGGCAAAAACAGCTTCCTTGGCGTCCATTCTATCAAGAGCATCTTTCATTTCATCACGCTTGTCAAATATTTCGGCAACCTTGAGCGAGGTTTCATGGTAATCCCAATTTTCATCTGTGTTTATGCGATAACCAACGGTTGGGGCAATCTCAGACAAATCCTCGTAAAGGTCTTCTTGCTCTACTGTCATAAGGATAAGATCTGGCTTGAGCTCTTTGATTTTTTCCAGGTCAGGAGTCTTTTGCCAGCCGACAGAGACCACATCTGCATCCTTGTAGTGTTTCTTAAAGAGAGTGGAAAACTCTTGACTCCCTTCCTGCTCTGTTGTGGCACCTACAGGTGTGAGGTCAAGTGGTTCTAGGATTTCACCGTATAGGTTGTCAAGGATAACAATACGCTTTGGCGCTTTTTTCAACTCAGTTGTTCCAAAATCATGAACAATAGTCTTAGCCTTAAAAGTATGACTGCTCTTACTATCATGAGCACTTTGGACAAGGTTCATACTCGGCAAGTAGTATAAAAAAAGACCTGAAATAATAGCTAGAATAGCTACTAAATAGAGAAGATTTGTTTTTTTCATTTAAACTCCTTAAATGTAATCAGGACTATCAGTTACCTTTAACGTTATCTTAAAATTTCTTTAATGTCAATGGCTAATATCTTGATTTAGAAGGCTATTTTTGATTTAGCTCCACTACAGAAGTTAACAGTAAACAATTTAGGGATTTACTAGTATTAACAAGGGCAAGTTAGGTCCTGAATCTATGTTATAATAATAAGTAACACTGGAGGGAAATTATGTTACATGAGCTTTCATTTAAGGGACAATGGCGACAGTATCAAAAGCGCATTCTTGCCAAGAGTGATACTTACATGTCTGATGGCAAAATCCACTTAGTAGCTGCACCTGGATCAGGGAAGACGACTTTGGGAATTGAATTTATAAGACGTTTTTGAAATCCTAGCTTAATTCTTGTTCCGACCGTCACCATCAGGCAGCAATGGGTTGATAGTATTAAACAGGCATTTTTAAATGATGTTAGTCAATCTAACCAACTAATATCTCAGGACTTGAAGCAACCCAAGATCATTACCGTTGCAACCTACCAAGCACTGCATAGTGCTATGAATCAACTTGAGGGAGATGCCCTATCTGAAGATACGGACGATACTGCTGACCAAGAACATTATGATTTTCAAGGCTTTGACCTTATAAAGACCTTTAAGGAGTTGGCTTTAGGAACACTCTGTTTAGATGAGTGTCACCACTTACGTAATGAGTGGTGGAAGAGTTTAGAGATCTTTCGTAAGTCATTTCCAAATCTCAAAGTGGTCTCCTTGACTGCGACACCTCCCTACGAAGGGGAGCCAGCCCTTTGGGAGCGTTACATCAGCATGTGCGGTGTTATTGACGAAGAAATCACAGTCCCTGAACTGGTTAAGGAAGGAACACTCTGCCCTCATCAAGACTACGTTTATTTTGCCTTTCCAACTAGGGAAGAACAGAAACACCTAGATCAGTTTGAAAAGCAGAAACACGACTGTTTAAATAGACTCTCGGCGGATGAAAACTCCTCTAGGACCATTCAATCTAGCTTGGCACTGACAAGTCAGATTACTGACGACGACTTATTAACCAATCCCAAATACCTTTCTGCTCTACTGATTTTCTTACGTTTTAAGGGTCTGCCTCTCCCTCAATATTTTCAAGAGCTACTTGGTGCCAAGTATGTTTGAAAGACGAAAGGATGATGCAACCGCCTTTCTTGAACGTATTCAAAAGAGCGTTGGTAAGTATGATCTGATTTATATTCGAAGTGCACAAGGACGTCCTATTCTTCTTGAAGCTCGTATCAAGGCACTTGGAAATAAGCAAGAACGTACGATTACACGTAAAAAAGTCATGTCCAGCTTGGAATGACGATTAGCTCAAAACTTACTATGACATTCTATCATGATATAATAAACAAACAACATTGTATTGGAGAATCATATGACATTTACACACATTTTCTTCGACCTTGATGGTACTCTTGTAGATAGTTCCGAGGGCATCCACAATGGTTTTGTCCAAACCTTTGAAAGACTGGGCCTACCTGTTCCTAGCGACCAAAAAATTCAAAGCTTCATGGGCCCTCCTCTCGAAGTTACCTTTAAAGAAGAAATTAGCGAGGAAGGTGCTGAACAAGCTGTTCAACTATATCGTGATTACTACGGCACTAAAGGACAGTTTGAAGCTCGCCTCTACGACGGTATAAAAGATGTCCTCGAAAAGCTGAGTCAAGATCCAAATAAGAAAATCTATATCACGACTTCCAAAAATGAGCCTACCGCTCTGGAAATGTGCGAGTACCTTGGCATCACTGAGTTTTTTGACGGCATCTATGGGGCCACACCTGCTGCTTTCCACAAGGCTGACGTCTTGCAGCGTGCTATTGCTGAAAATAATGCGAATAAGGACCAGTCTGTCATTGTTGGCGACACCAAGTATGACATGATTGGCGGAAAAACGGTTGGTGTCAAGACCTTGGCTGTTACCTGGGGATTTGGGACAAACGAAACCCTCTTGGCAGAAAATCCTGATTTTGTAGCTGATACTGTCCAAGAACTCTGGGATATTTTGAAATAATAACTAATACATGAAAAGAGCATGACCATACAAGCATGCTCTTTTTGTCGCTGGTCAACAGGGACAATCTCCTGTTGAGTTTTTTAATTCCCTCACCATCGCTTATCAAACTAAATCCCTAATCGGTCGGTTATGTTAAGATAGAAGTAGCTCATAGTTTTTCCTCGGATTCTGTTTGTGTGGTTACTTACAGTTTACACCAATGAAACGCTATGAGTTTTTTATTGCACTTATATTGTATATTCAAGAGATAAAAAATCACCAACATACAATGTATGACTACCTCATTACATATAAAGGATAAGACAAAGGTGGTAAAATGAAAGCGTAATTTTATGGTGATGTACGATTTTTGTGTAAAACATTCTACAGTACAATGAGAATATTTTGGAAAATTTGAACTCAACAAGTCTGATTTTGTGTTCGAAAGGTGGCTATTGTTTTTTAATGTATAGAGTAACAGTCATTATGCACCATACTCAATCACAATTGTATCAAGGTATTGAGAGATTTTAAAAGATTTTCTTTTTTTTTACAAGAAATCTTGTGCAGAAAAGGCAGATTTCTCAAAATTTAGAATCTGTCTTTCTTTTCTTAATATACTGTTCGTGTATGGACCCGCCCGTTTGGAGCTTCAAATTCGTATTCTAAGTAATCCTGATAGGTCCCTGGTGCAATCACTCCACGCACATCTAATACAGCCGTTCCCGCCTGTCCCACAATGGAATCTGCTAACAGGCAGCAATTCGTAGACAGAACAAAGTAAGATTTAAAACGCGAAGAAGTAAATTTATATAGCTCAGCCCCTAAATCATATTTCAATTTGTAAGCGTAGGTCGGCTGACCGTCTTCCAGTAACCTACTAGGTGGATCCCAAGGTTCTAACAACTGATCAATTTCAGCTAGACGCTTCTCTACTGCCTGATTCTCTTCTTCGGTAAGGGATAGGCTGTAGCCAAACAGCGTCTTTTGACTCTCTTTTTTACATAGTTCGATGTATGGTTCCTTATCCACTTTAAACAGTACGCCATCCCCAATCGTCCCAAATAGACGCTCTGAAAAGGGATCGTAACTTCCGTAAGAAATGACCTTCCCCTGATAACAAATATCTACATGCCCAATCGCTCCAAATAAGTTGCTGTCAGAAGTATGAACCAAAATTTCTAATTCCCTTGCCTCTTCTTCTTTTTTCACCAATCGATAAGGGCCTGTGTGTCCCGCCGAGCTCCCTTTTTGAAGAAACTGGTTAAACCGTTTTAACTCCTTAGCAGGGATAAAGGCTGCAAAGATAACCGGTAGGCTAATACGAAAGCGACGTTTTAACTCTTGGCCTTGTTGGTCTTTGTCAAATAAAATACCATCTCGAATATTAGAAATCCCCAACAAGACCAGATAAGCCCCCAAGAGGATAAATTGGAAGTGCCCATCTGAACCAGGTTCCAAGACAGTTGCTAGACCAATCCCACCGTTTAAAAGCGCATCCCATAAATAGAACCAGCCTCCTTTTACCCGATTGGCCTTATAAAGCCAAAATGTGATCCCATAGACAATGGCACTCCCCAACTGATATGCCCCTAAACAAATCACAACTAAGTTTACGGGCAGACTACTCAGTCGATTCAACCAGATCAACGCAAGTGAAAGAAAAATAAACCAAATAGAGTGGCTATAGGAAATAGACTTGCGACGCAACATAAAGCGCAGAAGAAAGCTTCCTAGTCCATCGACTAAAAAATAAACAGCTAATAGATCCAAGGAAAACTTGGTGAAGCCAACACCGTTTCGAAAAATGAGAATTCCAAAAATGACAGCAAGAAACCCAAACAATAAGGTCCGCCTTCTTGCAACTTCTTCAACAGATAATTTTTTCACCATGGCACCCTCCTTCATAGATCAAAGGCCTTAGACAAATACTATTTTATCAAGTATAACAGCAGAAATCATCTACTAGAATTTTTCTCATTAGTCAATCACAATCATAGATTTAATAGACTTGCGTTCATCCATATCTTTATAGGCCTGATTAATATCTTCCAATTTATAACTTGTCGTAAAAACTCGGCCTGGATTGATATCTCCGTCAAGCACTGCTTTTAACAAAACTTGTTTATCATAGGTTGTGACCGAGGCTGGTCCCCCACCAATCGTTGTATTTTGTACAAAGGTTGATCCAATGGCACGGTTTTCATAGTGTGGAACACCAACAAATCCCATGCGACCACCATTGTGAAGGACTCCAAGAGCTTGGTCCACCGCTGCTTCAGTACCGACACATTCGAGAGCTGCATCTGCTCCACCACCAAGGATTTCACGAACCTTGGCAATGCCTTTTTCGCCACGTTCAGCAACAACTGCTGTAGCACCTGACTCCAAAGCCATTTGTTGGCGGTCTTCGTGACGACTCATAAGGACAATTTGTGAAGCACCCCGCATCTTAGCTGCGATGACAGCACATTGACCAACAGCCCCATCTCCAATAACGACCACCTTATCACCTTTTTGCACATTAGCTACACGCGCCGCATGGTAACCCGTCGGCATAACATCTGCTAGCGTCAAAAGTGACTTGAGCATGCCTTCACTATAATCTGAAGGTTGCCCAGGAATTTTGACAAGTGCCCAATTGGCAAAGTGGAATCGAATATACTCAGCCTGAACGCCACCAGACCAGTTATTACCTGGGTGGTTGTCACAAGAGCCGTCAAAACCAGCACGACAGGCATCACACTGTCCACAACCGTGTGTGAAAGGGGCAATGACAAAGTCACCAGCTTTCACCGTAGTAACATCATCACCAACTTCTTCAACAATTCCGATAGCCTCATGACCGCTATTTCTGTGTCCTTCTTCCATTTCCGGATTGCGGTAACTCCAAAGGTCCGATCCACAAACGCAAGTACGGACAATGCGGATAATGGCATCATCTGCTGCCTCGATTTGTGGGCGATCAATTTCTGCCAGACCAACCTGCCCAGCTTTGGTATAAACTGTTGATTTCATTTAATAACCTCTATTCTTTCGTTTCTGATAGTATACACTTTTTAACAAGAAATCGCTCACATCAAACACTCCCTATTACGGTCATATTTAGTTACTTAATCATATTTTTTCCCATACTTCTTTTCAAGCATTTTCTTAACTAGATATGGCATCTTGACATTCTCTCGACCTTTTTTAGCAATCAATTTTTTGACGAAATCAGGCATCTGAATATCTTCTTCCTCTTCTAAAATCTGTCCTGTGTTTGAAGGGGCTTCCAACTCATCAAAAGTCTCTAGTAGAGGTTGATAGTAACGATAGTCACCGTCTATATGAGACTGAATGGTTGAAAGAAGGGCTTTAATCAAACGAGAATCGCTATTTGGCATAGGAGGACGGTGATAGGCCACACCAAGCTCATGACAAAGCTCCTTACACTCCACATCATTATCAAAAAGAACCTCAATATGCTCACTAATAAAACCTATCGGGACAAATATATAGTGGTCAGGGTGTTCCTTCTCATCACGAAGGTATTCTAAGACATCAGGCTTAATCCAAGGAATACCAATATCACTTTCACTCTGCCATGTATTGGTATACTGGTCTTCTTCAAGGCCTAAAATTTCCACAATCAAGCGAGTATTGTCATAAATCTGATCGATATAAGGATCGCCAAAATCAAGTGCCAAAACTGGGACACTATGAGCTGAAAAAATCACCTTATAGCTGTCATCTTCAATTTGATCTAAAATATTTCGAATCTCATCAGCCCAATAGTGAAGAAGTGAAGGTTCTTGGTACCAATCCTTGATAATTTGGAACCTAATCTGCTCACTTTCTAAAAATTTCTCATATCCCATGACAGAATAGTAAGAATAATGAGGCTCTAAAATCAAGCACAAACACTCTTCAATTCCGTCATTCTCCATCTCTTTAATCGCATCAATGATGAAAGGTCGGGAAAATTTATTTGCAAAGTAAACCGACACTTGTTCTCCAAGAGCGGAAGCAACCAAGTCAACTTCTTTTTTTGTTATCCTTTGGAGCGGCGTTCCACCGATTCGTAGGTAATGGTCATATAAGGTCTGAATTTCATGTGGTTCGGGACGAACTCCACGTCGTATATTTGTGAAAAATTCTGCTACTCCTTCATAGGTAATCTCTTCTGGGGACCCAAAAGTCATCATCAATACAGCTCTTTTACTCATAATTACTCCTTGTTCCACGTTAGTTCTATTTTATCATGAAAAGGCTTACTTTAGTTAACTTAGTATCAAAAAAACTCCTAGAGACAAACTCTAAGAGTTTAAATAACGTTTCTTAATGATGATGACCATTTCCTTGATTTTGACCCACTTCCAACTCCTCAATATTACGTTTATGGGCTCGGTGGGTGGCTAGGTCTTCATCTACCTCAATGGTGACGTTTTGAAAGCCACAATCTTTAAGCAAGGTGCGAATCGCTTCTTTACATACCTCCATGTGGTTGACATGCTCCAGACAAACATGGACAATGGCGTTTTTTTCCAGACCATCCATGGTCCAAAGATTAAGCTGATTGATACTAGCCACATAGTCCAACTTCTCCAAATTACTCTTAACCTGCTGGATATCCACTCCTTCTGGCACAGCGTCTAGAAAAATTCTGAGCGTGCTCCAAAAACGTGGAATGGCTTTTGACAGAATAAAGAAGGAAATAGCAAGGGATAAGAGAGGATCCAGGATATACCAGTCGGTAAATCGAAGAACAATGGCCATTAGGATGACAGCCAACCAACCCAAGGTATCTTCTAGAAAATGCAGGCTGAGAATAGATTCATTCTTGGTTTGCCCTTTGCGAATGACGAGACTTGCCAATACATTAATACTGACGGCAATAATTCCAAGCCAGAGAATCCCCTCATCATTGACAGGTTGTGGATGGAAAAGCTTGGATATATTTTCCAAAATCACAAGAACAGATCCTGTCATGAGAATCACAGCTGTTACCATGGCCCCTAAAAGACTAAAGCGCTTGTAGCCCAAGGTATAGTTGCTGTCTTCTTCACGATTGGAAATACTCTCCAGAAAGGCGGAGATCCCAATAGCGATCGCATCCCCCAAGTCATGGACCGAATCCGCAAGGACAGCGCTGGATCCAAAAATCCCTCCTGCAATAAACTCAACAATGGCATAGCCTAAATTCAAGAAAAAAACTAGCCAGACCGCATGTTTTGTCTTCATAATCCTATTTCCTTTGTTATAATAGATTCATGAACATCATGTTCATTATCATTATCTAACATTCACAACAGAAAGGATAGGGGCAAACCGTTTAGGGTGTACGTTACTGAACAGTTTGTTCTAAGTGTCCATATGACTGCTCAGGATCGTCGTATTACTAAGACTCGAAAAGCCATCTATAATGCTTTTTTACAACTACTCAATCAAAAAGACTACGAGGCCATCACGGTTCAGGAAATCATAGACCTTGCTGATGTGGGGCGATCGACCTTTTACAGCCATTACGAGAGTAAGGAGTTACTACTGGATGAACTCTGTCAAAAGCTCTTTCACCATCTCTTTGAGCGTGCTGAACACCTCTCACCACAAGACTATCTGGCCCATATCTTTCAGCATTTCAAGAAAAATCAAGACCATGTGACCAGTCTCTTGCTCTCTAAAAATGATTATTTCATCCGGCAACTACGAAAAGAACTAGAGCATGACGTCTATCCAATGGTAGCTGACGAACTGATTAAGGCCCATCCAACTCTCCCTCACTCCTACCTCAAACACCTGGTCGTCAGCCATTTCATCGAAACTCTCAGCTGGTGGTTGAAGAAAGGTAAAAATTATAGCGAACAAGAAGTGATCCAGTTTTATTTGGAGATTTTAAAAGTGGGTTCCAACTAGAAAGGCGTGTCTTCAATGTCCATCGTGCAATTTTATTTTCTTTTTCCAGCCCTATTCATGCTTCACGAACTTGAAGAAATCGTTTGGATGCCATCCTTTATCAAAAAAATATCACCCCAGTATCCAAACAATCAAATCCTTTCTTATTACACACCTTTTGCTTTCAATACCATTGTCTTGGAGCAATTTCTGATCCTAATGACGTCGCTATATCTTAGTTACCAGTTTAACAACTATAGCATTTACGCAAGCACCATAATCGCTTATATCTACCATGTCTTAGGACATCTGATTCAGACAATCGTTATTCGAAAATATGTGCCTGGATTGTTGACGGGAATTCTAACGAGTTTGTTTACTCTATGCAATATCAAAAATGAATTTCCAATTATACTTTATGGTTACTCTCTATTTACCTTATTGGTTATCGTTTTAAATCTTGTAGTATCATTTATGATTCTTAATAAAATCAGTCATAAAAAATAGCATTCAGGCAATCATATTTAAGAAAGGAAACATCTATGTCGCTTTATCTCATCTTTAGCATCATCACAGTCTTCTTAGCCCTTGATTTTGTCCTGATTCATCTTGCTGCAGCTGTATCAGCTATTCTAAAAGGCAAAAAAGTTTAGGAACTGGATTTATCATAATTGGTGCCATTCTTGGTATCTTAGCCCTTCTCCATGTTATGGTTAATCGTACCTTAGCATTTTATATATGGCTATTTGCTAGCTCGACAATTTGCGGGGGCGCCCTCCTGAATGGTCAAAATAACAAAAATTTCAACAAATCACACCACCAAATTCGTTTTGTGATTGACTTGATTATTACTTTTTTGCTATATGTTTGGCTCTATCTATTCCAATAACATGTAATTCTCATTTCTATAATACAATACAAAAAGGCCTAGAGTACCAATCTAGGTCTTTTTAAGGATTTAGGTAAACGTACATTACTATCTTTATTCTAAATGTGATAAGCATCGTCACTAGCTTCTACATAAGAGAAATAAACTCAAAAAGAGGACCCTACTGGATCCTCTTATTAATTGATAAACATAAGTACTAAGCTTTCTTAGCTGCCTTACTCCATTGGTACCAACCAACGAGACTGTTGATAAGGTAAATGAAACCAAAGGTTAACCACCAAAGTATACTAATTGATAGGTACTTGGTCCATCCAACCGTATCCAATTTACGAGCAACAAATTCCTGCTGTTCTTTTTTGAATTGGGCTTGATAAATCCAAACCAAGAGACCAATCGGCTGCATGATGGTGAAATAGAGAGTTGTCAAAACCTCACCGTAGAAGCCTTTTTGAAGGGCAAGCACAAGATAAATGACGGAATTGATCAAACCAAAGAGATAGTTACTGGCACGACCTTCAGCTTCTCAAAGAGCAGAAAAAAGGTTAGTAAGGCTTGAGAGATGAATCATTTTAAAGGCAAACAATTCCAACAAGACGTCATCATTGTCGCTGTTGGTTATTACCTACGTTACAATCTGAGCTATCGTGAAGTTCAGGAATTGCTTTATGACCGTGGAATAAATGTTTGTCACACTACGATTTATCGGTGGGTTCAAGAATACAGTATAATCCTCTATCATCTCTGGAAAAAGAAAAATAAACAGTCCTTCTATTCGTGGAAAATGGATGAAACCTATATCAAAATTAAGGGGCGTTGGCATTATCTCTATCGAGCGATTGATGCGGACGGTTTAACATTGGATATCTGGTTACAAAAGAAACGAGATACTCAGGCGGCGTATGCTTTCTTAAAGCGACTCCATAAACAATTTGGACAACCTAGAGTCATCGTAACAGATAAAGCACCCCCTATAGGATCTGCATTTAGAAAGTTACAGAGAAACGGATTATACACCAAAACAGAAAATCGAACTGTGAAGTATCTGAACAATTTAATAGAACAAGATCATAGGCCAATTAAGCGACGGAATAAATTTTATCGAAGTCTCCGGACTGCCTCATCCACGATTAAGGGGATGGAGACCATTCGAGGAATATATAAAAAGAACCGAAGAAATGGTATATGATTATGACCATGAAACAAAGTAAAATCAAACCGAGTGATCTGAGGAAGCACCCGATGATCATGAAACGTTATTAAACACAAAAGTCACCCATGTGAGTTCTTGCCAGAAGCTGAAGTTAATCCTTCAACCTGGAAAACCCGCAGAGGTGACTTTTTCTATACATCTCGATTTTTCTGGCAATAATCATTAACCGATAAATATGTCTGTGAATCACCCAGCGACTCCGCTATGTCCATAATCCGCGGTGGTAGTAATCCCACTCGCTGGACAAGTTCGTGATCGCTGAACAATTCCCGTGGACTGCCGGCGAAGCCAAACTTCCCGTGTTCCATAACATACACCGACTCAAACTCGGCGGCGACCCAATCCATGTCATGGGTGATGGTCACAACTTGGTGGCCCGAATCAGCCAACTGATGGAAAATTGCGGTCAACTTGCGCCGGCTTTCCCAATCAAGCGACATCATCGGCTCATCAAATAAATAAATCGCCGGATCCACTGCCAAAACTGTGGCAACGCTCAACAGCTTGCGTTCCGACAATGACAGGTCATATGGACTTTCAGCTGTTTTATCATCCAAGCCAACTCTTTTTAGAGCAGCTAAAGCCCGCCTCGTAATCGTGTCGTGGTCATCCATGACCTGCGCGACACTCCACTCCACCTCTCGTTGAACGGTCGGGTTGAAAAGCTGATCGTCAGGATTCTGAAAAGTAATCCCAACCTTCAGTAACTTTTCGACTGGTTTAAGATCATTAAAATTTTCTCCATCGATCTTAATCACACCGGTTTGTGGTGTCAGCAAGCCCGTCAACAATTTGAAGAGCGTTGATTTGCCGGCACCATTTTGGCCGACAATCGCCACCATCGGATCGGCGAAGTGTTTGTCTTCAACATCCAAGCTAAAGGACCGTTCCGGATAAGTGAACGTCAGGTGGTTCAGTTCAATTGTGGGCATAAAAAACCTCCTTCAGTTCAGCGTCATTCACCGGATACCGGCCATCAGCCAAGTGCCAATCCATTTTTTGAGCAAGTTGCTGGATTGTCGGGGCTGGAATCTGCCAGTCAGCTGCCAAATGATTAAACACCTCACCCGGCCTGCCCTGGGCTACCATTTGACCCTCGTGCAGCACCCACACAACGTCGGCGACTTCGCACAAATCGTCAATTTCACTGGTGACAATGAAGACAGTCGTCTCTTTGACTTGGGCCAGCCATTGGAAAAATTGTCGGCGGCCAAGGGGATCCATCTGACTGGTCGGATCATCCATAATCAAAACAGCCGGGTTAGCCGCAATCGCCGTGGCAATTGCCAACCGCTGGCTCTGACCACCGGAAAGGCTCTCGGGACGCAAATTCAGCTGTTCAATCAGCCCCATTTGCGTGGCAACTTCTTCAACCCGTTTTTGAATCAGTCCTTCAGCCATTCCCTGATTAATCAAGTCAAAGGCGATTTCATCGGCAACCGTGTCTGCCAACCCGCTTAGTTGGCCAGCTGGATTTTGCAGTACAACTCCATTCATGGCATTATAAACGGGCCAATTGTCGGACACTCGCTGGCCAAACATGTGCCAGTCGCCCTCAATCTCAGCAGACATAATTTTGGGAATGACCCCTGCTAGCACATGGCACAAAGTCGATTTGCCGGAGTGGCTATTCCCGATAATCCCAACCACCTGGCCGGTATGAACCTCCGCGTTAATCTGACGCAGTTGTGGTTGCTCAGTACCCGGATAACGGGTAGTCAAATTTTCAATTACAATCCGTTTATCTTCGTCCATATCTTCCACCCAATCAATAAAATTGCCAATCCAGTCAGACCAATGTGCAGCGTCCGCGACAGGCGATACACGCGCTGGGAGGTTCTGACAGTCCGGTTGAGATTATCAAAACCTCTCAGTTGGAGAGAAATCGACCGCGCCATCGATTGATCCAAGGTCTTAATCACCAATGGAATTAGAACCGGCAGGACTGACTTTAATTTCTGAATCAACGTTTTTTGCGGATTGGTTCCGCGAACTTTTTGAGCCTGCTGGATTTTCCGCATATTGCGCATCATTTCCGGTAAAATATAACACACCGACATCAGAACGTAGACAGTTTTATAAGACAATCCGGACAGTTCCAAATAGGCCGCGTTTTCTGAAATACTCGTGGTCACCATAAAAAAGCCACTGGTCAAAATAATCACCAATACTCGACAACCCAGAGTGGTGGCGTAAATCAGGCCTTCTTTGTAGAACGACACCCCAAGCACAGAAAACAGCACAGTTTGATTCCGACTGTAAAATAACCCTTGGATGATCAGCATGGTGCAAATCAGAAACAGGCTGAATCCCAGCGCCTTAAAGATGGTAGAACTCAATTTGGAAAATAACAATAGCAGTGTTGCGACAAGAATTAATCCGGCCTGAAGCAATAAATTCATACTGGTAAAGCTCAACAACGTCATGTCCAAGATGAACAAGAGCTTAGTAATCGGATCGATCACCTGGTACCACTTGAGCTTGACCCGTGGCGCTCCAGAAATCAATGTTTGATCAGTCATCATTTATCACCGCTAAAGAAGTGCACCATCCGCTTCGGCAGCTGACGATAGATGAAGAATGCCAGGTAGGCCACGCAGACTTTATCCAAAATATCCAAGACAAACTCATCGGTAAATGAGGCCAGCCACACTGGTACATGATTGGCGACCATTACCGCAAACAATGAGTCACCCCAAGCGATACCGGTCTGACCACCCCAAAAGATGACGTTGAGTGGCGTTGAAATGACAGCTGAAACGAAGGCAATAATAATAGCAGAAACAAATACTCGTCGCGCTGACGAGAACCACCCATTGGCGTGCAAAACTCCGACAGCAATCCCAATTCCGATGCTGGTAATCGCATACACGGTTGAAATTGGCGATAAGGTCAGCCCATAGATCACGTTGTTGATGAAACCACTGATGGCACCGGCAACCGGCCCAGCCAACATGCTGGCAAGAAAGGTTCCCAAAGACCCCAGCCAAACGGGCAACTTTAACCCCTCCGCCAAGGCTTTGGCAACATAGTTAATCCCCACGGCAGCGGGAATCAAAGTCATGGTGGAAGCACTTAACTTAAATTTCCACATACTGGTACGACGAATCGGTTCTGTTTTCATAATCTTCTCCTTTTGTTTTTAAAGAGCCGTGTCAGGAATGACTTTCGGACGCAACGCTCTATAGAATAGTTAATAGAACTATTTAGTCTTTTCACAATACCAACCGTAGTCGACATAGATTAATATAGTAAAATTACTATTTCTAAGTTCATACTCTATATCATACGCTTATTTTCAAAATTGTCAAGTCTTTTCTGAAAATTCTTCAAGAAATATGAAATAATTTAAAATGCCTAGCTCAGCTAGACATCTTTTGTTTCTATAATGACTTTAATCGTTATTGCTTATACTTCCTTTTTTAACAAGACAGCATCTAGTCTGTCACATAAATCTCGCCACGGCTATAGAGGGCGGCTTTTCCTGCAAGGTAAATCCTGTCTCCTTCAAGACGACAAATAAGATGACCACTTCTCTTAGAGGCTTGATAAGCTCTAAATTCTTCTTGTCCTAACTTATTAGCCCATAAGGGAATGACATGACAATGACCAGAACCACAAACTGGATCCTCCATGACTGTTAATTTTGGTGCAAAACTACGTGTAACAGTATCATAGTTTTTACCTTTAGCTGTGATATTTAGGAGTAAGCCATCTAATGCTTTAACTTTATCAAAATCTGGAGTCGCAGCAATGACATCATTTTCATGAGGGAGGATACACACTAGGTCTCTTCCCAGCCACGCTTCAAGCGGACGAATACCGATTGCTTCTTCCATCTCACTTGTTACTGGAACTTGGTGCATCGAGTAAACTGGGAAATTCAGCTCATATAGCTCTCCTCTTTTGGTTACCAAAAGCTCCCCACTCTGAGTTGTAAAGGTTAGACTATCAACATCCACTTCTATAAATTGAAAGAGAACAAAAGCAGTTGCTAAAGTAGCATGACCACACAAATCGATTTCTCCACCGGGAGTAAACCAACGTAAATCGTAATAGCCGTTCCTTTTAACCGTAAAAGCTGTCTCAGAGAGATTGTTTTCTTTGGCAATATTCTGTAAGGTATTATCCGACAACCATTCGTCCAGAAGACAAACAGCAGCCGGGTTTCCTTTAAAAACAGTATCTGTAAAAGCATCAACGATAAATTGTGAAATCGTAAATTGACTAATTGGCATGAAGGGCTCCTTAATTTGTTATCTTTATTATATCTGAAAATAGGATAGAAAACAGACAAATAGTAACTAAAAAAGTTATTTAAAAAGTTACTTTTTGTGCAAATTTTCCATTATTTCTTAATAACACCTTCTTTTACTAAGAAATCATGTGCGACTTGGGCAGCCGGTTTACCTTCTACTCCCACTTGGTAGTTCATCTGGCTCATTTGCTCTGCTGTGATTTTACCAGCTAACTTGTTTAGAATGCCTTCCAATTCTGGATGTTTCTTAAGAAGAGCTTCTTTCATGAGGGGAGCCCCTTGATATGGCGGGAAGAGTTGTTTGTCATCCTCTAGGGCCACAAGGTCATAGCGAGCAAGCTCAGCATCCGTTGAGTAGGCATCTGTTATCTGGATTTCACCAGACTGGATCGCCTGGTAGCGAAGGGCTGGCTCCATGGTGGAGACTTGTAGATTAAGACCATAGATTTTCTGCAAGCCCTTGTTCCCATCCTCTCGATCATTAAACTCTAGCGTAAATCCTGCCTTGAGTTGTCCTTCCACCTTTTTCAAATCTGAAATTGTCTTGAGGCCATACTCTTGGGCAATATTCTTAGGCACCGCGACAGCATAGGTATTCTGATAAGCCATGGGTTTGAGCAAGGCCAGGTTGTCTTGTCGCTTGATCCCATCTCGAGCCGCTTGATAGACTGCTTCTGGATCATGGTCGACTTGCGGCGCCGGCTTGAGAAGACTTTCGGTCACGGTTCCTGTAAACTCTGGATAGATATCAATATCCCCTTTTTTCAGAGCTTCATAGAGGAAGGTGGTCTTGCCAAAATTTGGTTTAACAGTCACTGTCATGTCCGTGTTTTCTTCGATCAAAATCTTGTACATATTGGCTAGAATTTCCGGTTCAGGACCTAACTTCCCAGCGATGACCAGATTTTCTTTTTCAGGTTTGGGAAGAAAACTTGGTGTATAAGATACTCCCAATCCGATAACCATTACCGCAAAAGCCACAAAGATGGTCCGCAATTTAGCCTTTTCCATCCATTTGAGAAGAAGGTTAAAGGCGATGGCCAAGAAGGCTGAAGACAGGGCACCGATCAAAATCAGACTGGCATTATTGCGGTCAATCCCTAGAAGGATAAAGGAACCGAGTCCTCCTGCTCCAATCAAGGCGGCTAGAGTAGCCGTCCCGATAATCATCACAGCTGCTGTTCGAATCCCAGACATGATGACGGGCATGGCCAAGGGAATCTCAAATTTCTTCAAACGCTCCCACTTGGTCATCCCAAAGGCAACCCCCGCTTCTTCAAGGCTTGGATCAATTCCCTGTAAACCGGTGATGGTATTTTGAAGGATGGGGAAAATGGCATAGATGACGAGAGCTGTCAAGGCCGGAAGTGTTCCAATTCCCATGATGGGAATGAAGAGGCCCAAAAGGGCCATGGAAGGAATAGTCTGGAAGATCCCAGCCACCTGTAAAACCCAGTTGCTGGCTCTCTTGCGTGTACTTAAATAAATAGCCAGAGGGACCGCCAGAAAAATCGCAAGGAGAAGGGTCAGTAATGACAGTTGCAAATGTTGCGCCAGTGCAGTGAGCCAGTCCCCAAAGCGTTCTTGAAAGGTTGTAAGTAGTTTAGACATGGTGAGCACCTCCAAACAAATCTGCCACAAAGTCGTTGGCAGGTTGGGCTAGAATGGTCTCAGAATCCGCCACCTGCACAATCTCTCCTTCTTGTAGCACCGCAATCCGATCGCCTAATTTCAAGGCTTCATCGGTATCGTGTGTAACAAAGATAGTGGTCATGCCGAACTCCTTGTGCAAGTCTTTGGTAAGAGCCTGTAGCTGTTTGCGAGAAATGGCATCCAAGGCTGAAAAGGGCTCGTCCATCAATAGAATCTTTGGTTCTCCAATGATGGCCCGCACAATTCCAATCCGTTGTTGCTCCCCACCAGATAACTCACTTGGCTTGCGATTTGCATACTCTGCAGCAGGCAGACCTACCTTGTCCAAGAGTTCTTCTGTTTTAGAGGCTATTTGGCTTTTAGTCCACCCTTTCATCTCTGGAATTAAAGCAATATTCTCAGCGACAGTTAGATTTGGAAAGAGAGCAATGGCCTGCAAAACATAACCAGTAGAAAGACGTAACTCTCGTTCATCATAGTCCTTGATGCGTTTTCCGTCCATATAAATATTGCCATCTGTCGGCTCCAAAAGACGATTGATCATCTTGATCATGGTGGTTTTTCCAGATCCTGAAGGACCCACTAGCACCATGAATTCTCCGTCTTCAATATGGAGATTGACATCTTTTAAAATGTCTGTATCCGTGTAGCGCAGGACTACATTTTTATATTCAATCATATTCTTCCTCAATAAGTTTTCTGTCTCTAAGAGTATCCAATAGGCTACTTGCCGGATGTCCTAGAACTTTTTCGATATCTGTTGAAACCCCAGCTTTTTCCCCAACTTTAATCGCTGTATAGGTGCTGACCCAGGCATCGTACTCCCAAGTTTGTGCTGGCCATTTTTTCCGTGACTCATATGCTTCTTCTACTGTTTCATCCACATACGCGATGGCTTCACCGGTCTCTTTTGAGAGAAGCGCTACGATTTCTTCCATGGAAAGATCCTCTGGCCCTGTCAGATTCAAGGTTTGATTTTCCCACTCCTTAGGATTTAAAAGAATCTCTGCTGCAACCCTAGATGTGTCCTTACGGGCAACAGCTGACACAAGGCCACTGCCGGCCGGACCACGAATTTCTCCATTTTCAAGTGAAAGATCAATCAAGAAATCCAAGTAAAAATTATCTCTCAAAAAAGTATAGGTGAACCCTAAATCCTTGATATAGGCTTCCGTCTGGGCATGATCTCGAGACAAAGTGAAAGTTGCCTTCTCATCTGCCCCATAAAAAGAAGTATAAACGATATGTTGCACCCCTGCTAGTTTTGCAGCATCTAAAAAGTCCTTGTGCTCCTTGACACGATCTCGATTTTCCCGAGCAGAGACCATCAACAAGATATCAATCTCCTCCAAGGCCTCAACCACTTTTGGAGTATTTGTATACGACATTCTACGGATTTCCGCAGACGCGTAAACTTTTGCACGCTCTGGGCTTCTTGCTAGATGGACTGAAGCGATTCCTTTTTTATCGACAAGATCAGCCACATAGGAACCTAATTTCCCTGTTACACCTGTAATTCCAATCATAACTGTTGCTTCCTTTCCCTAGATGTCATTCTCTTTAGCTTTTAGATTTGAGATTATACGCTCTTGATAGGCCTCAAATTCTTGGATTTCGTTATCCGAAAAGCCTTGGTAGAATATCTCTCCCAGTTCCTGACTGACGCGATCTCCAATTTCTTTTTGCGCCCAACCTAATTCCGTCAAGACTACAAACTTCTTGCGCTTGTCCTGGTCACTCTGTTCAATCTTAACCAAGCCTTGCTCGACCAACTTCTTTATCATGCTAGTCAATGTGTTATTAGCTAGTCCCGTCGCTAGAGCAATATCAGTTGCAGTTGCCCTGCCTTGCTCTTTTTGCCATAAGACTGTTAAAATTTTCCCTTGTTCACTTCTGTATTGAGCATCTGGTTCCTTGCTCAAGAGTTTTTGAAAGATACGCCCGTTCAACAAACGTATCTGTAAAGCTTGGTAGCCCCCTTGCATCTTGTCCATTTTGTCTCCTTTTTATTTCTATATCGAAATATCACAGTCATTGTATCACTGTTCGTTACATCTGTCAACTAATTCGATATCGAAATAATTATAAAAACAAAAAAACTTTCCTAATCATCTAGGAAAGTTCTAACTATAATCGATTGATATCTTTAAAATATTTTATTCAGCCTTGGTAATATCTTCACGCATCTCATCGACATTGAATTTAGCAAAGAGATACTGACGGTCTTGAACTGGGAAACGTTGATCGAGTTGGTCAACTGGACCGACTTCAACTATACCATTGTCAATAATAAAGTCCATGACATGCCCACCAAATGATAAATCATCTGATATAAAATGTAAATGATAGCCAGCCACGCTCACACCGTGGAACATTTCTGGTGTCCAAATCCCAACGATGGTACCTGAAATATTATCAGATTCATACTCTGGTTGATGAGTCGCAACTTCAGCAAATTTCGTATCAGGAGTAGACTTAGGTATCATGCGGACATGCATGTGTTTAAAATGCCCTTTAATCTTGATGGAACGGAAGAGATTAACCCCATCATAGTAAGATTCAATACGATCCTCAAGTTCTTTATCAGTCATTTCAAAACGTTGACGGAAGATAACTTCAGCTTGGTGAGGTACGACTGCTGCATAGGGAACTTTTTCATCTGGAGAAACTTCTACCACTTCGACTTTACCTTCAGAGCCTTTAGCTTGATAGGCTTTACCATCAAGAACAATCAACTCCCCATCAATAGAATCTAATGTTCCAAGACCCAAGTCTCCATGCTCCAACAATTCACCAACTGTTAAAGTACCTCCATAAAGCCCAGCCATCAAGGCTCCCAAAGTATTATATTGAAATAATTTTATGGCTTCAGACATGTCTACACCCTCTTTTTAGTAAAATTCATCTGGCAAAATAGTTTCGCCGAGTTTAATATTATCTTTATAGTCGATTGGAACATCAATAAGGACTGGTCCATCTACAGCTTGAGCCAAGGCTTCTTGGAGCAAGCTAGAAAACTCCTCTTTACTTGTTGCACGATAACCTTTCGCTCCAAAGCTCTCAGCATATTTTACAAAATCAACTGGACCAAAGTCAACCCCTGATGAACGACCGTACTTCATTTCTTCCTGGAATTCCACCATATTGTAATGGCCATCGTTCCAGATAATATGAACAATTGGCAATTTCAATCGAACTGCTGTCTCCAATTCTTGTGCTGAGAAGAGGAAACCACCGTCACCAGAAACAGAAATGACTTTTGTCTTAGGACGAACCAAAGCTGCAGAGATGGCCCACGGAAGAGCAACCCCCAAAGTTTGCATCCCATTTGAGAAAAGCAAATGACGTGGTTCATAAGATTTGAAATAACGAGCCATCCAGATATAGTGACTACCAACGTCAACGGTAACTGTCATATCATCATCCGTTTGTTCTTGTAAAACTTCAATTAAATCGAGTGGATGTACGGTACCTTCTTCAGGCTGACGGTCAAATTTAACATCTTCGACGACTGTATTTTTTAACCCTTTTAGATATTCAACTGATCCTTCAGGTAATTTGTAGCCTTGAATAGCTGGCAAGAGCAAGTCTAAAGTTGCTTCTACATTGCCAATCAATTCACGTTCTGGCTGGAAGTAAGTATCCACCTCAGCAGGTTCAACATCAATTACGATAATACGTGCTGAAATTTCAGCATTCCAGTTACGTGCTTCATACTCAATTGGGTCATAACCAATGGCAATAATCAAGTCCGACTTCTTAAGCAACATGTCCCCCGGTTGGTTACGGAAAAGACCTACACGACCAAAGAAAGTATCCTCTTCAAGGTCACGTGACACGATACCAGCACCTTGGAAAGTTTCAACAACTGGTAATTTAACATGTTTCAAAATCTGGCGAATAGAGTAAGTTACAGCTTCTGATGAAGCACCGTTCCCTAAAAGTAAGACTGGCAATACGGCATTTTTTATCGCCTGTGCGAGATAGTTAATATCAGAAACAGATGCTGAACCAAGTTTTGGATCCGTCATAGGCTTGATAGCCTTAACACTGACCGGAGCATCAGTCACGTCTTGAGGAATTGAAATAAAGCTTGCACCCGGTTTCCCTGACTTAGCATGGCGATAGGCATTAGCAACCGTTTCAGAAAGGGTATTAGCATCATGTACTTCAGCAGCATACTTGGTAATCGGTTCAAGCATAGCAACGTTATTCATTGATTGATGGGCACGTTTCAAAAGATCTGCACGCTTAACCTGACCACCAATAGCAAGGACAGGATCTCCTTCATCTGTCGCTGTTACCAATCCAGTAGCCAAATTTGAGACACCTGGACCAGATGTTACCAATACTACACCGGGTTTCCCTGTGATACGTCCAACACCTTGAGCCATAAAAGCAGCATTTTGCTCATGACGGGCAACAATCAATTCAGGTCCCTTATCTTCCAAAGTATCAAAAACCCTATCGATTTTTGCACCTGGAATCCCAAAGACATAATCAACATCATGGTTGATCAAACTATCAACCACTAAATCCGCACCATACAATTGCTTTTCTTCTGACATGAACACAGTCCTTCTGGCCCTAAAATGATAGAGCCAATTTTCCTTTCAAGTATAAGTCACAAAGTGTCAAAGTCTGCTCGTTTTTTCACAAACTTTTATCACTTCACAATTCTATTATCATTATAGCACAGTTTTCAGACAATCTTGTGAAAAAAAGATTGTGAATTTTTGAACTTCTATCACAAAAAAACACCTGATAACCATCAGATGTTCATGTATTTTTTACCTTAGCAAACTCTCGATTAAGATAATTTTGCAAGCCTTCAAAAATCTCTATTAACTGGAGATAATTAGACAAGCTTGAGCGACCAGGGATATCTACCACATCCAAAGAAATGCGTTCCAGGTCTTTTTCATAGAGAATGCGGAAGGATACCACTGCTTGATTAGAAAAATAATTCTCCCCTGCTAAAATAAAGCACTCATAGATGATGCCAACAGGATTAGCAACCTTCAATTCAATACGAACTGCGCCTAATCCCAAGGCCTCCACTTGCTGAAAACGCTCCAGAATAGCCTGGCGCTGACTGGGGATAAAACTCATGATATCCATAGTGGCCCTCCCAAGATTCCTTTTTGTCTATTATAGCCTAAAGCTGAGAAAAATGCTTGTGATGGGTTTCTTGATAAGACTAAAAGCCCATGAATCCTTATTTAGCTTCTTTATAATCTCTAAAGTCCGATTTTATAGTGTTATCGTAATCATGTTTATCTACCCACTCCTTAATATCAGCAAACGAATGAATTTCCTTCCTAATACCAGCACCGTCCTCTACAGAAATTACAATTGCTTGCTCTCCATTTGTTCCCAACCAATGTAAAATATCATTGGTCTGCTCTTCAGGAGAAAAATAGATTTGTGATTGTTTGTCGTACTCTCTATCTCTATAGGACTCATATTGAGCCAATTTCTTTTTATAGGCATCATATTTCCTATCATAATCTTTTTGGGCTTTTTGACGTGCTTTTTCGTAAGCTCGATAGTCTTTCTGATAGTCTTGTTCTGCCTTTTGGTTAAGAATCTCACTAAAACTTAAAGGTTTAATAGGAAAAATAGAATCAGGAAAAACATTAAATTCTGGAACTTTCTTTGGCTCGCTTGGTTTATTAGGTAGGCTGCTTTTCACTGGCTCAGTGGGAGCGACCGGAAAATCTCCCTCCTTACCTTGACGGGTCAATACTTTAAATTTCTTTAAGGTATTGCTGTTTGTTGTTGTCTGATTAACAGCCTCTTCGTAAATAGGCTTAACTTCAGAATTTTCATTAAATAGATTAATTTGATTCTCTTGTTTTGAAGTATCTACATTATCAATCACTAGGATCACATTTAGATGAGCTGATAAATGGTTGTTTGTTTGAGCTGGAGACATTCTTAAAAGCTCATCCAAGTTTCCTTCTCTCTTTAAATATCCCCACATGTTGCTATCATTCACCTGATTACGAGCAGAAGTCTTATCACCAAAATAAAGCATTTCATCCTTACTGTAAGAATAATCTGGTAGGTCTCTAGTTAAAAATTGATTCGTATCTAAATTGTAAGCAAATTGCTTATCGTTTTGAGAATTCTCCAAGAAAACATAATCATAACCATCAATCGATCTTAAAGACACAGCCAACTCCTTAATATCTTTAAAATCTTTTATTTTCTTCAAATATGGGGTCAAATTAATAGTTTTCTTTTCAAAATTTTTGTTGATATCATAAACTACCAAATGAGCTTGATGGAGACTACTCATGGTGTCGTAATAGCGAACAAAATGATTTCTACCAATCATCTCAGTAGCTACATTATCTTCAGAATTATAGTAAGTGGGTTCTTCATGACTAATTGCAACATATTGATGACGATTACCAAAAATATCATTGGAAGTTACTTTATCAGCTTTTAGAGCCATCTGTAACTCTTCTACAGCTTTTTCATGAAATTTGTGCTTTGTATATATATTCCCTAAAAAGAAAAGCATTAGTATAGTCGCAGTATAAATCCTTCCACGCTTTGAGAAGGGGAATTTTAAAATCATCTTTATCAAAACTTTTATTACAAAAATAGCCAGAACATCACATTCTGACTATTACTCTTATTTCTCATCTTCGTCCATTGAAAGTACTGATAAGAAGGCTTCTTGTGGTACTTCAACCGAACCGATGGCTTTCATACGTTTTTTACCGGCTTTTTGTTTTTCGAGGAGTTTACGTTTACGTGAAACGTCACCACCGTAACACTTAGCCAAGACGTTTTTACGAAGGGCTTTGATGTCTGTACGGGCAACGATTTTTTGACCGATGGCCGCTTGGATAGGCACTTCGAATTGTTGACGTGGAATGATTTTCTTAAGTTTATCAACGATAAGTTTTCCACGCTCGTAAGCAAATTCCTTGTGAACGATGAAGCTAAGGGCATCGACCTTGTCACCATTAAGGAGAATATCCATTTTCACCAATTGTGAGCGACGGTATTCTGACAATTCATAGTCAAAGCTTGCATAACCACGTGTAGATGATTTCAATTTATCAAAGAAATCAAAGACGATTTCAGCAAGTGGAATCTGATAGATAACGTTCACACGATTATCATCGATATATTCCATGGTTTCAAAATCACCACGTTTACGTTGTGCTAACTCCATAACCGCACCAACATACTCTTGAGGAACCATGATTTGAGCTTTAACATAAGGCTCTTCAATAGCATCAATACGTGTAGGATCTGGGAATTCAGATGGGTTAGACACTTCAAGCATCTCACCGTCAGTAGTGTTAACATGGTAAACTACCGATGGTGCTGTCATGATGAGATCAATGTTAAACTCACGTTCCAAACGCTCTTGGATAACATCCATGTGAAGAAGACCCAAGAAACCACAACGGAAACCAAAACCAAGGGCTTGAGACGTTTCAGGCTCAAACTGAAGACTAGCATCGTTCAACTGGAGCTTTTCAAGAGCTTCACGCAAGTCATTGTATTTATTAGACTCAATTGGATAAAGACCGGCGAAGACCATTGGATTCATTTGCTTATAGCCATGGAGTGGCTCTGCTGCTGGATTATCCGCAAGTGTTACTGTATCACCGACACGGGTATCCGCAACAGTCTTGATTGAGGCCGCGATATAACCAACATCACCTGTCGCAAGGTAGTCACGGCCAACAGCTTTAGGCGTGAAGATACCAACTTCAGTAACATCAAAGGTCTTGCCATTAGACATCATTTGAATCTTATCTCCTGGTTTAACCATTCCGTTAACCACACGCACTTGGAGGATAACCCCACGGTAGGCATCATAAACAGAGTCAAAGATAAGGGCTTGGAGAGGCGCTTCGACTTCACCTTGAGGTGCAGGAACTTTCTCAACGATTTGTTCGAGAATCTCCTCGATACCGATACCAGCTTTAGCTGATGCAAGCACGGCTTCAGAAGCATCTAGTCCGATAACATCTTCAACCTCTGTACGCACACGTTCAGGATCTGCAGCTGGAAGGTCGATTTTATTGATAACTGGTAAGATTTCCAAGTCATTATCTAGGGCCAAGTAAACATTGGCAAGTGTTTGCGCTTCAATTCCTTGAGCTGCATCCACCACCAAGATTGCACCCTCACAGGCAGCAAGAGAACGTGACACTTCATAAGTAAAGTCCACGTGTCCTGGTGTGTCGATAAGGTGGAAAATATATGTTTCGCCATCTTTAGCTGTATAGTTAAGCTCAATGGCATTTAGTTTGATAGTGATACCACGTTCACGCTCGAGGTCCATACTATCAAGGAGTTGCGCCTGCATCTCACGACTTGATACTGTCTCAGTCTTTTCCAAAATACGGTCAGCAAGGGTTGATTTACCGTGGTCAATATGGGCAATAATAGAGAAGTTACGAATCTTCTCCTGTCGTTGTTTTAATTCTTCAATATTTGGCATTTTTATCTTTCCTAGTTCTTACTTGTGATTATAAAAAAACTAATCGTTACCTTCTATTATACAAAAAAGACAGGCTTTTGCCTATCTCTAATATCTGCTTTCTGACCGTATTTAGTCCTTCTTACTTCTTAAAATTATCGTTGTAGTGCTTATTAATAATTGCCGAGCGCTTGTTTTCTGTAGAACTACTTGAAAATGGAGCTAAACCGAAGGCTAGTACAACAATTCCCAATAGAATGAGACTAAAAAATGGGTGCTCTATAATATAGTGTAAAATATCTGACATAGAAAGGCTCCTTTTAAAGCATAATTAATTACGATTATATTATCAGAAATATTATGTTTTATCAAGCAAAAAAAGAGAGCCTTCCGCTCTCCTTTTATTTTAATGGAATTGCATTCCACCATCCACGATGATGGTTTGACCTGTGATGTAGTTTGAGTCAGGTCCAGCCAAGAAGCTAACTGCTGCTGCCACATCTTCAGGTTCTGACAAACGTTTGAGAGTAATATCTTTAGCAAAAGTTTGCATACCCCATTCATCATCTTTACCAGCGTTCTTACCAACTTCATGAGCAATGTCAAACATCATTGGAGTCTTAACGATACCTGGTGCATAAGCATTGACAGTGATGCCTGATTCAGCCAAGTCACGCGCCAAAGTTTGAGTGATACCACGAACTGCAAATTTAGTACCACCATAGACAGTCAAGTTAGGGTTACCAACGACACCAGCTTGAGATGTTGCATTGATGATTTTACCACCATGACCAAGTGCTTTGAATTGTGCTTGTGCAGCTTGAGCACCCCAGATAACGCCACCGACATTGATGTTAAATGTACGTTGGAACTGTTCTTCAGTAATAGTATCAAGTGGTGTTGTTGGTGCCACACCGGCATTATTAACAACAACATTCAAGTCACCAAAGTGATCAACAACTTTTTGGAAAGCAGCTGCTACTTCAGCTTGTTTAGATACATCAGCTACAACCGCAAATGCTCTGTCTGCTGACAATTCAGCAACCGCTTTTTCTGCAGTTTCAGCGTTGTAGTCCAATACTCCGACTTTAAAACCATCTTCAACCAAACGTTTTGCAATCGCAAAACCAATACCTTGACCTGCACCTGTAACAATAGCAACTTTTGACATACGAAATCCTCCTCTACCAATTAGAGTCACTGGCTTAATACCGAGCCTTATCTCAATTGGAATACGCTAAGTTAGTCAAGTTCTGGCAAAGTCATTTTCATAGGCTTTGTCTTAACTCAATTAAAATTCTACTCCTTTATGAAAACGTAGTCAAGTAATTATCAAACTTTTCTGAAAACAAATAAGACCACCCTTGGGTGACCTTATTCCTATTATTCTTCAAATTCAAAACCTAGTGCTTCCATATCGTCCAAGCCACCCAAGTTAGTCACCTTAGTATAGCCTCGCTCTTTAAGAACTGATGCAGCAAATTCTGCACGAGGCCCCATTTTACAATAGAGGTAAATTGAAGCGTCTTTTTCAGCTGGAATGTCAGCTGTGAAAATCTGCGTGTGAGGTATTAATAAGGTATCCTTAACATGACCTTCTGCATACTCTTCTGGACTTCTGACATCAATTAACAGTCCACCCTTAGCTAAATCAGATTGAATCTTTACTAAATCCATCTTACTCACCAAACCAAATCTGAATTTCTCGAGCCGCAGATTCTTCTGAATCAGAACCATGAACAATATTTGGAATCATGTCCCCATCTGGTGCAGTTGCAAAGTCTCCACGAATCGTTCCTGGAGTAGCATCCCCAGGATTGGTTGCTCCCATCATATCACGCCATGACTTGATAACACCTGGGCCAGACATAATACCAATAACTGCTGGGCCACTCATCATGAATTCAGAAATACTAGGGAAAAATGGTTTATCAACCAATTGGGCATAATGTTCTTTAAGACGTTCTTCGTCAAGCATCAGCATCTCCATACGCTCAATAACGAAGCCACGTCGCTCAATTCGATCAAGCACTTGACCAATTAAATGGCGTTTAACAGCATCTGGTTTAATAATAAAGAATGTTTTTTGCATGTTCCCAACCTTCATCGTTTTTTTCCATTTTACCATAGGAAGTATCATTTTGCAGGGTAAAACCTTATATAGTCTTAAACTATGCCCTCAGAAAGAAATTAACTATTTTTCATTAATGCAAATAAAAAGTATCATAGAAATAAAATGATATTTTGAGGTTATTTTTATGCCAAAATCTAAATTCCAATTAGTCGGTTCTCTTCTTCGTCCTGCGGATCTCCGTAAATATAAGGATGAAATCGAGCATCGTGACGACATCCAGTATCCTTTCTATGATGCCCTTCCTGGTTATCAAGAAACTGAAACTGCAGATATTAAGCAAATTGTGGCTGACCAAAAAGCTAACGGTATTGACATCCTTACTGATGGCGAGTTTGGACGTTCTATGTGGCATTTAGACTTTGTCTGGGGATTTAAAGGAATTGAACGCTACATTGCTGAGCATGGCTACACTTTTAAAGACCATGATGGTGGTCAATATGAAACACGTAAAGATATCGGTATTCGTATTACTGAACCACTCTCAGGTAAGAACCACCATTACCTAGATATTTACAAATTGGTTAAAGCTGAAGCAGGTGATGAAGATACCAAACAAACTATCTGGGGACCTGCTCATGCCTACACTGAACTTGCTATCTTTGACCGTTTGGCTGGTCCTGGACAAGTCTACGAAACAAATGAAGACCTCAAAAAAGGTATCATTAATGCCTATAAAGAATTCTTGGAAGAATACAAGGCTGTCGGTGGAAAAATTGTTCAATTTGATGACTGTCTCTGGGAACTTTTTGACCCATCAAACCCTGCAAGTTTCTTTGCGGAAGGTAATTCTGATTTAGCAGAATTGGCTGATGAGTTTGTAGCTATCAATAACGAGGTTGTAGACTATGCTCACGAACTTGGTTTAACGGTTTGGACGCACAACTGTCGTGGTAACTATGAAAGCCGTTCTGCTGCCGAAGGAACTTACGAAGCCATCGCTAAGAAGTTCTTGGCAGAGCAACACTATGACCGTTTCTTCCTTGAGTGGGATAGCGACACCGCTGGTGATATCAAAGCTCTCGAAGCCCTCAAAGACAGCAAAGCTGAAGTTGTACTAGGACTTTTGTCTTCTAAAACTACTGACCTTGATGATGAAGAACGTGTCCTCGATTTGCTTGAAAAAGCGAGTCAAATCCTTCCAAAAGAACGTCTCTTCCTCTCTCACCAATGTGGTTTCGCCTCATGTGACTCAGGTAATGAGTTGGCAACACCACAACAATGGACTAAAATCAAACAAGGTCAAGAAATCGCTAAGAAATTCTTTGGTTAATTGAATACTTTTAAATCTTAAAATCCCTTGCCGTATTCGGTAAGGGATTTTAATGTTGTCTAAGCTTGAATAAAAGGTTGTAAATCTTTAAGAGCTCGCTCAGCAATTTTTTCATAGCGCTCTTTCTTGTCACGAATACGTGGCCCTTCCAACTCTTTGATAATACCAAAGTTAACATTCATTGGTTGGAAATGTCTACTTTCAGCATGTGTCACATAATATGGGAGACTCCCGATAGCTGTTGTATGAGGGAAGATAACCTCATCTTCACCTTTAAAAAGACGGGCAGCATTGATGCCGGCAACCAAACCTGAGGCAGCTGATTCAACATAACCTTCTACACCAGTCATTTGTCCTGCAAAGAACAAATTAGGGTTTGATTTTGACTGGAATGTCTGTTTGAGCAAGTTTGGCGAATCCATGTAAGAGTTGCGGTGCATAACCCCATAACGCACAAATTCAGCGTTTTCAAGACCTGGAATCATTTGGAAGACACGCTTTTGCTCTCCCCATTTGAGGTGGGTTTGGAAACCAACGATATTGTAGAGGCTACCAGCCGCATTGTCCTGACGAAGCTGAACAACCGCATAAGGGGTCTTAAAGTCGCCGTCACGTGGCCCTTTGTAATCTTCAGGATACTCCAAACCAACTGGTTTCATAGGACCATAGAGCATTGTCTTGATACCACGTTTAGCCATAACCTCGATAGGCATACAGCCCTCGAAATACTTTTCTTTTTCAAAAGAATTCAAAGGAGCTTCTTCAGCTGTTGTCAAGGCCTCGTGGAAGGCCATGAACTCCTCCTTTGTCATTGGACAGTTTAGATAAGCTGCTTCACCCTTGTCATAGCGTGACTTAAGGTAGACTTTGTTCATGTCGATAGTCGCTTTATCAACAATCGGTGCAGCGGCATCATAGAAATAGAACCCATCTCCACCGTTAAGCTTGTGAATTTTTTCAGCTAAAGCATCAGAAGTCAAAGGACCTGAAGCAATAACTGTAATGGCATCATCAGGAATTTCTGTGATTTCTTCACGGATAACTTCAATTAATGGATTGTTCTCAATTTCAGCTGTCACTGCTTCTGCATAACCTTCACGGTCAACAGCCATGGCACCACCAGCTGGCACACGGTGAGCTTCTCCATTACGCATAATGATAGAGTCCAAGCGGCGCATTTCTTCTTTAAGAAGCCCTACAGCATTTGTCAAGCTATCGCCACGGAAAGAGTTAGAGCAAACCAATTCTGCAAAGTTTGTTGTCTTATGCTGAGGTGTTGCTTTGACCCCACGCATTTCATATAGTTTTACCGGAATACCACGTTTAGCAATCTGATAAGCTGCTTCAGAGCCGGCCAAACCAGCTCCAATCACGTTAATATAATCTGCTTTTGATTGAGACATAACACTAATACCTCTTCGAGAACAAGATGAAATCCTGCCCCCACAAATCTTTCTTCATTTTTACTCTTAGTAGTATAGCAAAAAACTCCTCATCTGGCGACTAGGAGTAATCTGTATTTAAAGGGGTAAAATGATAGTCACTTTAGCACCACCCGTGCTATCGTCATTCGAAAGAGCAAGACTACCATGGTGTAAGCGAATAATATCATTGGCAATAGTCAGACCAAGGCCACTATGATTGCGGCTCTGTCTACTTTTATCCTCTTGATAAAAGAGCTGAGTAGCCTTTTCAAGAGATTCAAGGGAAAATCCAGGACCAGAATCAAGGCAGATAAACTTGAATTCATCTTCTTCTACCCTAGCGGTCAGGAGCAACTGACTGCCACTGGGTGTATGCTCTACGGCATTTGAAACAATATTCATAAAAGCTCGATTTACCAAGGACCTGTCCCAATGGCCTATGATTGCTTTCTTAATCTCCTTCTTGTCAAATACTACATTGATTTGTTTGGTTTGAGCTAGTGACAAGGTTTGATCGTAAATGTCTTCAATAAATTCCCTAACCGAAATGTCTTCAAGCGTCAAGGTTTTCGTCAAACTCGTTTTGTTGAGTTCAGACAACTCTTTAACATAAGCATCAACCTGTGTAATCCCCTTTTGAAAATGTTCTAATAAGTCCATCTGTTCCGCATCCAAGGGAGTCATGGCTAAGAGGTCTGCATTTCCACGAGCAACTGTCAGTGGTGTCTTTAAATCATGTGTCAAGGCTGAAATCTGATTTTGCTTATCTTGCTCTGCCTTCCAATTTTCTATCAAAGATTCACGAAGCGCAACCCTCATGTGATCCAAGCCACTTAAAACCTGATTGAATTCCTTAATTGTAGACTGGTAGGTTTGAAAATCCAAGTCTTGTTGGGAAATTTTTTCAGTAACTTTTAATATAGGTTTAAGCTGCTGACTTAATTTATTTGCATAGTAAAAAGTTAAAATAATAAATATTAGGAGAATGAATGCAAACATTGAGCCAATCATCAATAGATCAGCATTGGGAAAATGCTGATTCATCCACGCATTATGATACCTAGGTGATAATTGATAGTTGACAATGACTATACCATCTGACCGTTCAAAAGACTGAAAATAGCCGTATATCCCACCGTGAGCATTCTTGAATTGGTAATTTAGTAAGGATTCTTCTTGCAAGTTAACTGGCATGTTAGACTTCTTAAGCTTAAAATCTCTAGTCAAAAAGACATAGCGAGTACCATCGGGCAAGACATCTGGATTAAAGACCTTAGAAGTTTCAATATCATTCCTGACAGCAGACAAATCACTTTCTACCTGATTTGCTGGAATCACAACGCCAAAACGATAAGACAAGCTGAACAAAGACAAAATAAGTAGGCTACTGATTGCCGAGAGGACCGTCAGGCTGACGACATAAGATAACAAGATTGTTCTTAGAGAGTGCTCTCGTTTTTTAATTAGTGCCACTTGTAACCAATCCCCCAGACTGTTTCAATAGGATTTTGCCCAAAATCTTTGAGCTTTGCACGGATATTTTTAATATGTTCAGCCACTGCTGTCGGACTCCCTTTATCCTCATAGCCGTACAAATGCGTGTAGATTTGTTCTTTGGAAAAGACTTGGCCCTTATTTTCAGCCAGAAACTGACAAATACCATATTCTGACTTAGTCAAATCTAACAACTGATTCTCAACATAAAGCTCCTGAGCAGACAAATCAAACTGAATATTTCCAATTAATAGCTTATGGTGGCGCTCACGATGTTCACGTCTCAAGTGTGCAGCCACACGCGCTTGAAGTTCTTTAACCCCAAATGGCTTGCAAATATAATCATCAGCACCATAAGTCAAGCCTTGAACAATATCAGCCTCTTGCGTTTTGGCTGTAATAAAGAGTATAGGACAATCCACCTGATCACGAATCTCAGGACAAAACTGGAGACCATCAACATCAGGCATCATGATATCCAGTAAAATCAAGTCAAACCGTGGCAACGAGTTCTTATCTAAATCCAAAACACTTGTAAGGCCCGTCACCTTATGATTTTGGAGCTCTAAAGCCTTAACAACCAATTGAACAATATCTTCCTGATCATCAACAACAAGTATCTGAGCCATAACCTTTCCTTTCGTACAAAGTTACCCTTATCATATCATCTATAGAAGAGAACTGACAAGGCGTAGAGTAGATAAATATGTGTTGGGTAAAAGACATAGAACAAATATTTTGACCCTTTACCTCTTTGACCGTTATAACAAAGCATTAAAGGAGCTGCAAATATTTCCATCCATTCAATGTATTTAAACATTAGATCATGAATAGATAGCTTACTTAAAACAATCGTAATTAGTACCCAAACAAGACTAACAGTCACAAAAGCAAGTACTTCTTTCTTAAGATTCTTGTGACAAAGATACATAGCGATACCAGTCAAAAGTAACCACGTTCCTCCATCGCTGATAAATGTATGAACTGGCAACACTGTGAAATTGAGTAAATTTAGTAGAAAACCTAACATAGGTTTGTTCACACTTAGCAGATAAAAAGGCACCATTAGCAATGGGAGTAATATTGGAAAAAGTAAAGTTAGTATCCCTTTAAGGTATTTCTTTTCTTGAATCCAAGCGATACCTTGAAGAGCTACGAGCAAGATAACGAATGATGACAACATCATATTTTGTGGAAAGAAACCATCTGGCCTTACAAGAGGATGTAAAAAATTATAAAATCCAAACTGAATCAATCCCATTAAAATAGCTAAAGCATAAATCCTTAGGAAGTATTTTTTTCGATTGTGTGTATGGACGAAACCTTCAATCACAGCAAATAGAAATATGGGGGCCGCTAATCTCCCAATCATAGTAAACCAAATGGGTATTTTTCCTGTATATTCAAAAAAATATTGAATATGGTCGAATACCATAGTAATTAGAGCTATATATTTGAGTTGGAAACCTGATAGACTTAAACGTTTCATAATAACTCTCCTTTCTTTCATTCTCAGTATAAAAAACAAATTTAAGGAAAGTATCAGTTTTTTGGATAAAATACAAAAAACTATCCCAAGTCTTAACTTGAGATAGCTATGTCTTTATTTAACAATAGATTCTTTGTAGTCACACTCTTCGTTACTACAGATGACTTGTTTGCCACCACCACGTACTTTCTTCTCGACGAGGTAATCGCCTGATTTAGGACAGTTACGTCCAACAGGAATATCCCACGACGTAAATTCACAGTCAGGATAGCGATCACAACCATAAAAGACACGATTACGTTTTGTCTTACGTTCGATGACCTGACCTTGACCACAGGTTGGACAAGTAACGCCAATTTCTTTTGTAATGGCCTTGGTGTTATGACAGTCTGGGAAATTACTACATGCGTAGAACTTACCGTAGCGACCAAGTTTGATGACCATTGGGTGACCACAGAGGTCACAATCAAAACCAGCAGGCTCATCCTTAATTTGGATTTTTTCAATACCTTCTTCAGCTTTTTCCAATTCTTTTTGGAAAGGTTTGAAGAATTCATCAATTACCTTCTGCCATTGTTCCTTACCAATTTCAACCTTATCAAGTTTACCCTCCATTTCAGCGGTGAATTTAACATCCACGATGTCAGGGAAAAATTCGACGATTAAGCTATTAACGATTTCACCAAGTTCTGTTGGTTCAAAACGTTTAGCCACCAATTTGACATAGTAGCGACGTTGGATAACATCAAGCGTTGGCGCATAAGTTGACGGACGACCGACACCATTTTCTTCCAGTGTCTTAATCAGTGTCGCTTCAGAATAGCGTGCAGGAGGTTGCGTGAAGTGTTGTTCAGGCGTTGTCACAACCTTTTTAACCGTATCACCTTCAGCCATATCAGGAAGCATTTTGTTTTTATCAGAGTCGTTGTAAACGGCCATATAACCGTCAAACTTGATTTGGCTACCATTTGCTGTGAAAATGACTCCGTTTTGAGACAAGGTCACCTTCATCGTATCAAATACAGCAGCTGTCATTTGACTGGCCACAAAACGATTCCAAATAAGGGTATAGAGCTTGAGCTGATCCTTATCCAAATACTTGGCAATGCTTTCTGGTGTTTGGAAAACATTTGAAGGACGAATAGCCTCGTGGGCATCTTGCGCCGCTGAGCTATTTTTCACCTTACTACCATGCTTAGAATACTTAGAACCAAAGCGTTCTGTAATAAACTCAGCAGCCTGGTTTTGTGCCACCGGACTGATACGTGTAGAGTCCGTACGCATATAGGTAATCAAACCTTGAGCTCCTGACCCCAGATTAATCCCTTCGTACAACTGTTGGGCAACCATCATGGTCTTACGTGTACGGAAGTTAATCTTATTGGCAGCATCCTGTTGGAGAGAGGAGGTAGTATATGGCAATGGTGCATTACGACGGCGTTCTTTTTTCTCTACCTTATCAACATTAAAGTCATCACTCGTGATACGAGAAAGAACAGCTCGAACATCGTCATTATTGTTGAGCTTAAGCTTTTTACCATCCAAGCCATAGAAGCTAGCCTGAAACTTCTTAGCCCCCTTCTTAAAGGCACCATCAATAGTCCAGTATTCTTCTGGTTTAAAGGCCTTGATTTCATTCTCACGGTCAATAATAAGCTTAAGAGCTACCGATTGCACCCGACCTGCAGAAAGACCTTTCTTAACCTTCTTCCAAAGAAGAGGTGAAATAGAGTAACCCACAATACGATCCAAGACACGACGAGCTTGCTGCGCATCTACCAAGTCCATGTTAATGGCGCGTGGCTCCACAAAGGCATTTTTCACTGCATCTTTAGTAATTTCGTTAAAGACGACACGATTTTTTTCCTCTGGCTCTAATCCAAGAATATGTGACAAATGCCATGAAATGGCTTCCCCTTCACGGTCCGGGTCACTTGCGAGAAAGACTTGCTTGGCTTTTTTAGCCTCTTTCTTCAATTCATTGATAAGAGGTCCTTTACCACGAATATTAATGTACTGAGGTTCATAGTTGTTTTCAAAATCAATAGACATACTTGATTTTTTCAAATCACGGATATGCCCAACAGAGGCTACAACTTTATAATTGCGCCCAAGATACTTTTCAATGGTTTTTGCTTTGGCAGGAGACTCCACGATAACCAAATTTTTCTTTGGTGTCGCCCTCTTTTTAGTCGTCTTTTTAGCCGTTGTTTTCTTTGTTGCTTTAGTTTTTGTTTTTGTTGTCGTTGCTGTCGCCATAGACTATTTCCTTATAATGTTATAAACTGGCTGCGCCACTAATCTGTCTAAAATCTAGTCACAAGACATTAAAAAATGTAACATCTTGGACCGAGCAACTAACATGATACCGTCCTTTTCTTTAACTGTCAATAAAAAACTTTTTCCCTATAGGAGAAGTTTGATTTTCAAGAAAACTCTGAAAGGATGTCAAACCCTGTCGTAATGCACTTTGCACCCTCTTGAATCAAGTGATGACATCCTTCTGACTTTCCATCTAAAATATTTCCTGGAATAGCAAAAACATCTCTACCTTCTTCCATGGCACGCTCACAAGTAATCAGACTTCCCGAGCGAAGCTTAGCTTCAACCACCATAACCCCTTGACACAATCCAGAAATTATCCGATTTCGTTCAGGGAAATGGTATTTAAGTGGCTGTTCACCCGGTCCATATTCTGAAAGAACTAAATGATTTTTGGCCATATAGTCCTGCAAAGCTTTATTTTCTTTTGGATAATAAACATCAAGTCCTGTCCCGATAACTGCAATGGTCTTTCCTTTATTTTTCAAGGCCTCCATATGTGCACAAGTATCAATCCCACGCGCCAAACCACTCACAATAGTAAAGTGATTCCCAAGTTCACTAACAATTTTTCGAACAGACTGTTTGCCTATTTCGGAGCACTTTCTTGCCCCAACAACAGCTAGCTTTGGTTTACTTAGCAAATCAATATTCCCTTGATAAAAGAGGAGGACAGGTGGATTATAGCTATGCTTCAGCTCAATGGGATACTCCTTATCAAAAATTGATAAGGTCGGAAAACGTTGAAAATTTTCCTTAAGCTGCTTAATATCTAAATTCTTGTATTCTTCCATAAAGAGAACTGCATTTTTAGACTTAGATACCACTGCCATATCACGTAAGCTCAGTTTTTTATCTTGATTTTTTTGATAGTCTAAAATATTAAGAATATTTAAATTTGTCAATCCAGCTGCTTTTAGTTTAAAAAGTTCAAAGTTATTCATGTAACTACCTCCATTTCATTATTCGCAAGAGAAATAGAAAAAAAGCCCCTTCATGGAACTTTTGTTAATTATAAGGCATTTTCAGAAGTAAAATATGATGCCGCTCCTAAGAGGTTACTGTCGTTATGGAAATGACAAGCTTGAATTGTTATCGGCTCAAAACCTAATTCTGGCTTTTCGTTAAATAACTCCTCATAGGCATCGCATATTCCTTCAATTAAAGTACCTTGCCTACTGATACCACCGCCGATAACAACTCTGTCCAACTTGAATAAACTCTGCAAATTAAGAATCAGAACAGCAATTTCATGACAATAGTCCTTAAATAGACGTTTTAGTTGTTCAGAGTGATTTTCATCTAAAGCCGAGAAAACTACTAAACTATCATCCTGTTCTAAACCAAGTATTTGACTAGCTTCATGAACGAAACCTACCGCAGAACCTTTATTATCGACAAGGCTAATCAGTGCTTGCTTAAATAAGGTCCACTGGAAAGGGAGAGCCGTTTGACTCTTGCTTTGAGGACTTGGAGAACGCAAATATCGGGTAACCGACAGAGGAGTTAACAAGTCCCCCTGTGAGACAATGCCTAAGCCAACACCGGTACCTAAAACCAAGGCAGCACTACAATCCAAATCCTGTAAGCTACCATATCTTGCTTCAGCCAAAGCTGCCGCATCAGCATCATTGATAACCTTTACAGGCAGTTGAAATGTTTTGGACAAGCGTGTCCCAAGAGGAATGGCTGTCAAATAAGGAATAAGACCACCCTTGAAAACAAAACCTCGTTTACTATTAATTTCGCCCGGGCATGCAATGGCAATACCAGAAATACCATTCTTAAATGATGAAATAATACTCTCTAAAGTTATCCAGAAATTATCTAGGGACGATGGTGTCGGCACTTTAGATTGGTTGCTAATTCTAAAATCATTATCAACTAACCCAAACTTGATAAAGGTCCCTCCAATATCAATAGCTAAAATCACGCCACTTCACCTACTTTTTAATGATTGACTTTATTGGTTCGAAACTTCTTCTATGAATTGGAGTAACACCAAAGTTATCTAGGCCAGACAGATGATCCTTGGTACCATAGCCTGCATTTTTGGCAAATGCATATCCAGGAAACTCCTGATCATAGTCAGCCATCATCTTATCACGGGTTACCTTTGCTACGATCGAAGCTGCTGCGATAGATAAAGAATTAGCATCCCCTTTTATGATTGATGTTTGTCCTATTGGTAGATCCAAGCTCATGGCATCAATTAACAAATGTTCTGGTTTGGGACTCAGTTTTTCAATAGCTTCAGCCATAGCAAGCTTGGTTGCTTCATAAATATTGACGTCATCAATCACATGATTATCCTTAATACCAATACCGACAGCTACTGCTTCCTTCATCACCTGCTTATAAATGGCTTCATGTTTAGATTTTGGAATCTTTTTACTGTCATTGAGACCTTTTATTTTGCAAAGCTTTGGTAAGATAACCGCTGCAGCTACAACTGGGCCAGCTAAAGGACCACGTCCAACTTCATCAACACCTGCGATAAGTTCAATTCCCTGAGCATAAAGCGATTTTTCGTAACTGAGCATCATTTCTAAGCGTTCTTCCTCAGCAATCTCAGCTAGGATAGCTTTGCGACGTTGCTTTATGGCAGTCTGTACACCAGATCGACTATCTTCCTCAAAACTTGCCCATCGGTAGTCATCAAGATCTGTCAATGCTGCCAATTGCTCCTTGACTTCTTTAATTGTCGCCATCAGTATCGACCCCAACAATATCAAGTGTGTAACGACCTAGTTTTCCATCACGAACTTCTTTGACAAATAGATTATAGAAACGGTCATAATCTTCACGGAAGCCAAGTTTTCGAGTCATTTCCATAATGATTTCTGGTGCCTCTTCTTCAAGGTCAATCCCTTTGAAGCGTTCCTCTAAACGTTCAGGATAGTAAGTTTTAAAATAGTTGAGTCCAAATATCGTCACTTCATCCATTGGCAATAGCTGGTCCTTGATGGCACCAGTCAAAGCGAGTTTCAATCCAACCAATTCATCTTCAAACTTAGGCCACAAAATACCTGGAGTATCAAGAATTTCCAAGTCTTTATTAGACTTCAACCACTGTTGACCTTTTGTAACGCCGGGTTTATTTCCTACAACAGCAATCTTTTTACCAGCTAAGCGGTTCATCAAGGTAGATTTCCCTGCATTTGGAATCCCAATAATCATGGTTCGTAAGGTCTCTTTCTGAATACCGCGTTCACGTAGCCGTTGAATCTTGTCAGCCATAAGACTCTTAGCAGCGTCTGTTACCAATTTAACTGTAGATTGTTCCTTGGAATTGATGGCCAAGGTTTTAATCCCTTGACTCTTAAAATAGGTACGCCATTCTTTCGTACGATTACTGTCAGCGAGGTCAGCCTTATTGAGAATTAGAAGCTTTGGTTTATCGCCAACAATTTTGGTCAGCATAGGGTTCTGACTCGAAAGTGGCAAACGTGCATCCACTAAAATTGTAACAAAATCAACATGTTTAAGGTTCTCCTGAACCTGTCGACGGGCCTTAGACATGTGGCCTGGAAACCATTGAATAGTAGCCATATATGTTTCTCCTTTTGTATTCTTAGCAAAATATCATTTAAAATCTTTAAAAAAAGCCAAATCATTGGCTTTGCTTTACTTATTATTATAACAGATTTAATTTGAGATGCCCAATTGATAAAGGTTACCTACCCCTCAACAGGCATAAAGTTACCAACAATCTTACCAATGATTCGAGGATCTTCGTCATAGGGTGCAAACTTATCACCATAACGTTTATTGAGAGAAACTAAACGAAGACCCTCTTCCTCACGATAGACCTTTTTGATATAGGTTTGACCATCCCAGTCTACAGCATAAACAGCTCCATCATAATCAAAGCCCGTTTGTTTGATTAGCACTACTTCTCCATTTAGGTAGGTAGGTTCCATAGAGTCTCCAAAAACCCATGACGCAAAATCATGATCTAATTCTTCATCATAGAAAACTTCATCGTAATTGCCATCACCAAAGTAAGTATAACCTGTTCCGGCTGACAAACGCTCGAAAACTTTGTAAGAATATAACGGAATAACAGGTGCCTTCTGCTTTTCTGCTTCTTGCTCCTCCAAGAGAGCATTAGTGAGTCGCAAAGCTTCCTGACGATTTTCCTCATTTAATTCCAAGTAGACTTCTACAATCTCATGTTCAGATAGAAAATATGTCTCAGCTACACCAAAAAGTTCAGCCAATACCGATAGATTCTTTTGATTTGGTTTCGTCTTACCATTTTCCCAGTTAAAATAAGAGGAGCGAGAAATTCCTAGATGCTTAGCCACTGCGGCCTGACTCATTCCTTGTGCTTCTCGAATTTCCTTAAGTCGTTGTCCTGAAAACATAGCTACCTCCGTAAGTTAATAAACTAACATAAGTTTATCAAAAAAAGCAGTTAACTTCAAGTGAAACTAACTACTTTTACAATTCTCTTTTGTATTATTCTTTAACTAAAAATTCTAGATGGTTTAGTGCCTCTTCTATATAAGCCATATCCTGTTCACTATCTGCTTCGACAAGATGGTAATGAACGCCATTTGTTAAATCAGATAAGGGGCGAAAGTCATTTGACGATGATTGATCTAAAAAATGAATAACATCTCGACGACAAGTCAATTTCAACAAAGTCTGAATTTCTCCGTAAACTGGATGATCTATCATGATATTTTGAATACGTCCTCCATTATCAACAATAGCCAAAAGCTCATCTTCCATATCTGACACAGTATGATTCACCTTAAACAGTCTACGTATATAACAATTGTCATCGCTACTTTTATAGATATAGCCCCTATTAGTTGAAATAATCTGGGCACCATCTGCACGTAAGAGGGCAATATCTTGAACAATGATTTGACGTGTCACACCAAAATGCTCCGCCAAACTTTGTCCATTCATTGCTTCTTTAGCTCCCTTTAAGAGTGCCAATAATTCTTCTTTTCGATTTGAAGCCATAGACAAACCCTCCCTCTTTCAACTAGCGTATTTTTCGAATACTTTTGAAAATCGTTAATGCTATAACATAGTCTATCATACTATGGACAATAGTGCCAAAACCAACTAAAACAAAGAGAACATAGAACAGTTTTTGGAAATCCTCTCCTGTTACGGAATAAAAAATCACGCAAGCAAGAACTTCACCTATGGCATGGATAAGTCCTAAAACAAAGTTGAAAAGTAATGATGATTTATGGTTTTCTATCGTTTGTGGAAATTTTTTCAAATAGAGTGCGCCTAAAAAACCAAATATAATATGAGAAAAGGCTCTAAAAACAACCACAATCGGATAGCCAGCCATAAAGTATCCCAAACTAGAAGCTAAGATAACAAAAGCAGTTACCCAGGGAGATATAAACATAGCTAGAAATATTGGAACATGACTCCCCAAAGTATACGAAGCCGGTGGGATGATTAGTTTAATTGGCATAATACTTGGGATAAGGATAGCAATTGCAGTTAATAAAGCTGCAAAGGTCATTTCTTGAATTCTCTTTTTAGGTTTCATTATTTACTCCTTTTACTGTATATACATTAGTATATTACAGTGTATAGTTATATAAGTCAATAATTTTGGCTCTATAATTTCTGTAGTGGGTAAAACCACTGTAGAGATTATAGAGCTTTTTAAGTGTACACAAAAAGTCCCATA
>NZ_JACLQV010000006.1:0-107177 GCF_016648915.1 Streptococcus sp. 3.1
GTCCAATGGTTATTTCTATAAAGTATTAGATAGTTCAAATTATAATAAAAGTGTGGCATATAGAGGGTTAAATGAAAATTATTTAAATGAGTTACCTACAATCTCTCTAATTAAACCTCACGGCTCTATGAATTGGGAAAAAGACGAAAATAATCAGATTTTAATAAGAGCGTGTGCAGTCAATCACCCAGTTGTTGTTAGACCTACGGGACTTGAGGGACAGGAAACATATCTTAACAATCATTTTCATGATATGTTAAGAGTATTCCAACTAGAGCTAGATAAACCACAATCAGTATTAATTGTTGTAGGATTCTCGTTTCAAGATGATCATATTGCAAAGATGATAAGGAGAGCCTTAAAGAATCCAGAATTAATGATTTATATTTTTTGTTATGCTGATAGCGATTTCGATGTTATTAAGAAGAATTTATCTCTTGATAATATTCCTAGGAATCTTCAGATAGTGACCCCATCTGATTTTAAAGCCAGGGATAAGAACAATTTGCATACAAGTGGAAATTTTGATATTAATAGTCTGACAAAGTTACTGATTATTGAGGGTGAAGATGCAAAATGAATCGAGTTGTGAAAAAATTAGGTGTAATCGTAGGTGTTGATGGTGATATTTCTCAAGTTGGAATGTATCATTTATCTAATGATGCAGAATATCTATGGTATGGTGATGTGTTACAAGGAGCAAAAATCGGAGCATATCTGACAATTTTGCAGAATAATGTAAAAATTATCGCTTCTGTTGTTACTGAGAAAGTTGCTGATCAGCAAAATACAATTCGGAGTACAGAATTTGATAATCGTTTTTCAAAGAATTCGATAAATCGAATTGTTCATTTAAAAACTAAAGGTGTAATCGAAAATGGTGAATTCCAAGTCACAAGTCAATACGTGCCTATGATTGGTAATGAGGTATGTATTACTTCGAAAAAGGACTTAGAATTAATATATGGGATTAATGATGCAGAGCCGACAATTTCTATTGGCAAGTCAATATTGGAAGGTCAAGTTGTACCTTTATCGATTAATAAAATTTTTGCGTCCCATGTTGGTGTTTTTGGAAATACTGGTAGTGGTAAATCTAATACTTTGCATAAGTTATATCTAGAACTATTCCGGTCAGAGTATAAAGAGAAAATTTTAGAGTATTCAAAATTCTATGTTATTGATTTTAATGGTGAATATACTAAAAATGATAGTTTTGGTGTAATTAACCAAAAAAGAGTATTTGAAATTAATACTAAAAATCTAACATCGACTAAACTTCCGATAACCTCAGATTATTTATTTGATCCAGATATTTTGTCAATTCTATTCGGAGCGACTACCGCTACGCAAGTTCCTTTTTTAAGAAAATCGCTTAAAATTTGGAACGAAAGACAGTTCAATGGTGAGAGTATTGCACATTTTGTTGTAGGAACTTTGAAAAGGATTTTAACTACCGGGAATTCTGCAAGTCTAGATTCTAAAGATAATTGGATATCTATTGCAGAGAAGTACATTGATAATGATTTATTTGATGTTTTAAAAAGCAATTTGCATTATAATTACAATACAGAAGCTTATTACACGGTAGTTAATGGTACCAATAATTATATTATTAATCCCAATACACCAATTGCTGACTTTGAATTAAAGTATCTTAAAATTGATGAAATCGAGAGGGATTTAAAATTAAAATTTGACTCGTTATCAGAATTTGATAAATTAAAATTTCATCTTGATTTTCAAAAAGTACATCAATCAGCTTGGAAATCAACAAACTTAGAACATATTAATCCTTTGTTTCATAGAATTGATACAGCTTTAAATAGTTTGAAGAAAGTTGTTGAAGTCAAAGAGAGAATTGAAGGGGATTTTTCTAGTTTAAATATTATTAATCTCGTACATGCTAATCAGGAGATTACCAGATTAATTCCTATGCTTATCTCTAAGATGGTCTATGACCAACAGAAAACGAAAATAGCAGGAAACGATGTTACATGTACTAGTCATTTGATTATTGATGAAGCACATAATATTTTAAATGCTCAAAACCATTCTGTAGGAGATACTTGGCAGGACTACAGATTGAATATTTTTGAAGAAATCATTAAGGAAGGACGGAAATTTGGTTTCTACTTAACTTTATCAAGTCAACGACCAGCAGATATTTCACCTACTATTCTTTCACAAGTTCATAATTATTTCATCCATAGATTGGTTAATGATAATGATTTACGTATGCTGGTAAATACGATGCCTACGTTGGATAAAACATCCTTTAATAAAATTCCTAGTTTAGGCAAAGGTGAAGTTATAATTACAGGTAATGCAATTCAAGTTCCAGTATTTGTGAAAGTAGATAAAGAAGAAGTCATTAGACCGAATAGTGATGATGTAGTATTAACTAGATTATGGTCGAAAAGTGAGTGAACTGTTTCAAAGGTAATAATTATTACGAAAAATTACTGTGGGAGTAATCACTAATATTCATTATAAAGTAGCAAAAAACTATATAATTTAATTCAGAAGAGAGGGAAATGATGATAAGCCAGAGAAAAAACATACCTTTGGTAAGAGTTGAAGGGTTTGAGGGAGCATGGGAACTATGTACTTTAGGAGAACATATTGAAGATTATGTTGAAAAAACTACAGTTCAAAACCAATATCCAGTTTTAACTTCTTCTCAAAATAGGGGAATTGTAAGACAGGAAGATTATTTTGCAAATAGGCAAGTGACTACAGATAGTAATATTGGTTATTTTGTGCTACCGAAGGGTTTTTTCACATATCGGTCTAGAAGTGACAATGGTGTGTTTAAGTTCAATAGAAATGACATTGTAGAGAAAGGTATAATCAGTTACTTTTATCCAGTCTTTAGTATTGTAGAAGGTGACAGTGACTTTTATCTAAAACTTCTAAATACATCAATAACCAAGCAAGCAATGTTACAAGCCGAAGGGACAGGGCAAAAAGTGCTATCATTAAGAAAATTTAAATCAATAAAGGCATCAGTTCCATCCCTAGCCGAACAATCCGCCATTGGTTCCCTCTTCCGTACCCTCGACGACTTTCTGACTAGCTACAAGGACAATCTTGCCAACTACCAATCTCTTAAGGCTAATATGCTCTCCAAAATGTTTCCAAAAGCTGGAAAGACCGTTCCTGAGATACGTTTGGATCGATTCGAAGGAGAATGGGAAGAAAAGTGTATAGGGGAAATAGCTGATATTGTACGAGGTGCTTCTCCAAGACCAATACAAGATCCAAAATGGTTTGATTCAAATTCAGAAATTGGTTGGTTACGTATCTCTGATGTGACAAGTCAGAATGGTAGAATTCATAGTTTGGAACAAAAAATATCAAAATTAGGTCAAGAAAAAACAAGAGTTCTAACGGAACCTCATTTATTACTTAGTATTGCTGCGACTGTTGGAAAACCTGTTGTCAACTACGTTAAAACTGGTGTACATGATGGATTTTTAATTTTTATGAATCCAAAATTTGATAGAGAATTTATGTTTCAATGGCTAGAAATGTTTAGAAAAAAATGGAATCGATACGGTCAACCAGGAAGTCAAGTCAATCTCAATAGTGATATTGTAAAAAATCAAAAGATATTAATCCCTTGTATGGAAGAACAACAAGCCATTGGCTCTTATTTCTCAAACCTCGATAATCTTATCAACTCTCACCAAGAAAAAATTTCTCAGCTAGAAACTCTGAAAAAGAAACTCTTACAAGATATGTTTATCTAACCTTAAAAAATGATCCTTATCTGCAACCCTAAGCACAGCCTTTTTCGAATAGTATAAGTGAGCCCCTTTGATTCTTTCAAAGGGTGATTCTTAGTGCTTAATAACTTAAAAGTATTTACTTTTAATAACTTTAGAGTTATAATGAATTCGAAAAGAGGTCGCTTTGTGCACGCTATTTATTTTTATAAGGATAAACAGGGGAATCAACCGGTTCTGGACTACATGAGGGAGCTAGCTCGTCGCGATAGCAAGGACAGCCGGATTAAACTCAACAAGCTCAACGACTACATTGAACTGTTGAGCCAGCAGGGAACCCGTGCTGGCCAACCCTACATCAAGCATCTGGATGCGGAGATCTGGGAGTTGAGACCCTTGCGGGATCGGATTTTATTCGTGGCTTGGCTGGATGGGAGCTTTGTCTTACTGCATCATTTTGTCAAAAAGACGCAAAAGACACCCAGACGAGAGATCGAGAAAGCCAAGCGGGAGTTGCAAGATTTGAAGGAAAGAGGGCTAAGAGATGAAGAATAGTGCCATCGGTAGCAATTGGAAAGATGTGAGAGCAGAACTCTTCACCAAGGAAGAAATCCTGGAAAGTGATCTGCGGGTCGCGATTATGACTGAGCTGATCGAAGCTCGGCATGAAAAGGGCATTAGCCAAAAGAAACTAGAAGAACTCAGTGGGGTTAGTCAACCGGTCATCGCTCGGATGGAGACAGGAAAGACCAGTCCTCAATTGGACACGGTTTTGAAAGTCTTAGCCAGTCTGGGCAAGACCCTCGCTGTCGTCCCACTGGAACAAGAAAAGGTCTAAAAGAAATCAGAAAGAATTACTATGGAAACAACACAAACCTCCCAGTCGCTCTATCAAGCCCTATGGAACTCAGCGGATGTGCTCCGATCTAAGATGGATGCCAACGACTACAAGTCTTATCTCTTGGGCATGGTCTTTTACAAGTATTTGTCGGACAAGATGCTCTTTTTCGTGGCAGAGACCATGGAGGAAGAGACAGAAAGCTTGGAAGAGGCACTGGCAGTCTATCGTAAATACTACGAGGACGAGGAGACTCACGAAGACCTCTTGGCAGTCATCACTGATGAGATGAGCTATGCCATTCATCCTGACTTAACCTTTACGGCCTTGGTAGAGCGAGTGAATGATGGAAGTTTTCAGCTAGAGGACTTGGCCCAGGGCTTCCGTGATATTGAACAGAGTGACGAGCTCTATGAAAACCTTTTTGAAGATATCGATCTCTACTCTAAGAAACTTGGTGCGACTCCACAAAAGCAAAACCAGACTGTTGCGGCTGTGATGAAAGAGTTGGCTGTCTTAGATGTGGCAGGTCATGCTGGTGACATGCTTGGTGATGCTTACGAGTACTTGATTGGTCAGTTTGCGACGGATTCGGGTAAAAAAGCTGGTGAGTTCTATACACCGCAACCTGTTGCCAAACTCATGACCCAGATTGCCTTTTTAGGACGTGAGGATAAGCAAGGCTTTACCCTTTACGATGCGACTATGGGGTCAGGATCGCTCTTGCTTAATGCAAAACGCTATTCACGTCAACCACAGACAGTGGTTTACTTTGGTCAAGAGTTGAATACCTCAACCTATAACCTGGCACGTATGAACATGATTCTACATGGTGTGCCGATTGAAAATCAGTTTTTACACAACGCTGATACCTTGGATGAGGATTGGCCAACCCAAGAGCCGACTAACTTTGACGGTGTTCTCATGAATCCACCTTATTCAGCCAAGTGGTCTGCTAGCTCAGGATTCATGGATGATCCTCGATTCTCACCATTTGGGAAACTAGCACCTAAGTCTAAGGCTGATTTTGCCTTCCTCTTGCACGGCTACTATCACTTGAAACAAGACAATGGTGTCATGGCTATCGTTCTACCTCATGGGGTGCTCTTCCGTGGTAATGCTGAAGGGACTATTCGTAAGGCTTTGTTAGAAGAAGGAGCCATTGATACGGTTATCGGTCTGCCTGCTAATATTTTCTTTAACACCAGTATTCCAACGACGGTTATCATTCTCAAAAAGAACCGCACCAATCGTGATGTTTACTTTATCGATGCCTCTAAGGAGTTTGATAAGGGGAAAAATCAGAACATCATGACAGATGCCCATATTGAGAAGATTCTTGATGCTTATAAGAGCCGTGAGGATATGGACAAGTTCGCTCATCTGGCTAGCTTTGAAGAGATTGTGGAAAATGACTACAACCTTAATATTCCTCGCTATGTGGATACCTTTGAGGAAGAAGAAGTGGAGCCCTTGACCGAGATTGTGGCTAAGATTAATCAGACCAATTTGACGATCGAAAGTCAGACAGCATCCCTTCTTGATATGCTTGGTCAGCTTCATGGAACCACACCAGAAGCAGACGAAGAACTCAAAAAATTTGTCGAAGCATTTAAGGGGTAATTGCATCTTTCATTTACTTTTTCCGAATAATAGAAGTAGAGGGGCCAACCTTCTATTTTTTCTTAAGGAGAGGTAAATGGAAAAAAGACACAAGCATGTCTCACCGACCTTGGATATCATGGCTAAGAAGATTTTTAGTCTGCCTGAGGTGACGGTGGCTTTCATTCGAGATATTTTGGATTTGGATGTTGTGGATGCTCAGATTTTGGAGGGGACACAGCTTCATAAAAAGGACTTTGAGGAGGATGAGCTTTTCTCAACGTCAGTGGATGTTCGGGCTAAGTTGAATGATGGAACTGAGGTCATTATTGAAATTCAGGTGCGTAAGCAGCATTATTTTCTCAATCGTTTTCATTATTATTTGGCTAATCAGCTGGTGGAAAATGTGCAACAATTACGTCAACAAGGACAGACGCATAAGATGTATGAGCAGATGGAGCCAGTCTATGGCATAGCTATCTTGGAGAAGACCTTGTTGCCAGATGAGGAGTCCCCGATTAATACTTATTGGATGGCCAATAGTCGGACGGGCAATCCGTTAAATTCTTACTACAAGGATGGGAAACGGCAAAACCTTCTTCAGATTGCCTTTTTAGAGTTGGATAAGTATAATAAAGATAAGCATATCAGGGATGAAGGGCGGCAGTGGCTAGAGTTTTTTGGAAATCTCCCATTTTCCAAGGCACCTAGTCAAGCGGTCACGCATGCCGATTCATTACTGGATTCATCCAGCTGGACACAGGAGGAAAAGGCGATGATTGATGAACGCATACGTATTCAAGAAAATTATGACATGACTATGGAAACAGCTATCGATGAAGCACGTGAAGAAGGCATAGAGAAAGGGTTAGAGCAGGGACTAGAACAAGGCTTGGAGCGAGGTCGCCATGAGGGACAACTAGAACTGATTCGTAAGATGCTGTCAAAAGGTCTATCTCTAGAAGTTGTGTCAGATGTGACTGGTCTATCGCTTGAGGAACTAGAGGCTTTGTTATCGTAAGAGCCAACCGATAGGAGGAAAAGGCGATGATTGATGAACGCATACGAATTCAAGAAAATTATGACATGACTATGGAAACAGCTATTGATGAAGCGCATGAAGAAGGCTTGGAGCAAGGGTTAGAACGAGGCCGTCATGAGGGACAATTAGAACTGATTCGCAAGATGCTGTCAAAAGGCCTTTCACTAGAGGTAGTATCAGATGTGACTGGTCTATCGCTTGAGGAACTAGAGGCTATGTTATCCTAAATCCAGCTGGACACAGGAGGAAAAGGCGATGATTGATGAACGCATACGTATTCAAGAAAATTATGACATGACTATGGAAACAGCTATCGATGAAGCACGTGAAGAAGGCTTGGAACAAGGGTTAGAGCAAGGGTTGGAACGAGGCCGTCATGAGGGACAATTAGAACTGATTCGTAAGATGCTCTCAAAAGGCCTGTCACTAGAGGCAGTATCAGATGTTACTGGTTTATCGGTTGAAGAACTAGAGACATTGTTATCGTAAGAATCAGTTAGGAATAAATATTTATTTGAAAAGTCAGAGGCAGTTTTTGTCTCTTTTTTTATTTTTGGGTATTTAACATTTGTAATACTAAAACATTCGGAAAATAATACTTTGAATCGTAAAATTAAAAAAGACTGTCAAACGTTTGACAGAAATCTGAGAAAACAGATTTAAAACAATTTGATTGTTTTAGCCGATAGATCTTGCTAAATAAGGATTGGAGGGAAATTAGATGTTTGTCTTTCTTACACGTGAAAGAAATTACCTTTTTGTGCGACATTTTTAGACTATAATTTAGAAATGAATAACTGAACTTTCTAATATGACATTTTTGTTAAGGCCTTGTTAAAATGGATTACTTAGCCTTTTATTTTGTGTTCTCATGACTTATAATTTGTTTTGGTTTGTTTTGGATTAAAGAAACAACAGCATCATTAAGTACATCAAATATTTAAGAGTCTCTGTTTTTAGTTCGAGAATAGCTTAAAACTAAAATGGAGAGATTGTGAAAAAAAGTATCGGGAGAATTAACTTGTTTAGAGAAAGTAAAACAAAACCAAAGTACAGCATCCGAAAATATTCCATTGGGGCAGCATCGGCTTTGATTGGCTTCATGGCCCTTGCCAATGGGCAAGCAGTTCAGGCTGACGAGGCACAATCGATTAGTGACTTGACTGATGCTTCAAATCAAGCGCAGGCCCCTCAAGCGGTTTCAACAGCTCAGTTGGCGACTTCAGAGCTAGCATCAGAGAGTGTGCAAGCTTCTCAGCCTGCCAATATTATGCCGTCTCAACCTCAGGTAAGGACTGTTCAAGCAGCTGAGCAGACTCCGACCATCGATCAAGTGATTGAGACAGGCACCTCTCAAAATCAAGGAACGTCAGCAAATGTCTTAACCAATGCGACTGAGGGTCAAGGACAAGGCAAGGAGTATAACACAGATGCCTACGGTGCCAAAATGCCTTACACGACTCATGAAGCAGAAAATGCGACTATCGAAAATGGAGCTACAATCCAACAGTCAACTGACATGGAATCTACGGCCGTGGAAGCGACGAACCAAACTTATGTCGAGCTTCCTAAAAAAGATGCAGCAGTTACTTTCAATGTCACCGAGCCAGCCAATGCTTTGAATGTGCGTTATACAATACCTGATGGTGTATCAGGTCAGTTGGATGTGCAGGTTAATGGTTCAAGCGTTGGTAATCTTGATTTGTCATCTCACTCAGCATGGCAGTACCTTAAAGGTGACCACGAATATGATCAAGTCGTTGATGGATCAAGTGCACGCTTCCGTTTTGATGAGACACGTCTTCTCCTCAAGGACATCCAATTGAAATCTGGTGATAAGATTTCTTTGGTTAAGAAGAAAGATGACAATGTCACTTATGGTATTGATTTTATTGAGCTAGAACAGGCTCCAGCGCCAGTTGCCCAAGGTGAAAATAGCATCAGTATTGTGGATAAGGGTGCATCTGCCAATGATGATAGTGATGACACAGCTGCCCTACTTGCGGCTGTTGAGGAAGCTAAAGCTAGCGGAAAATCTGTCTATATTCCAGAGGGACGTTTCAATTTCGACAAACAAGTTAATATCGAAGCTGATAATCTAAAAATTTCAGGTGCTGGTGTTTGGCATACACAACTGCACTTTACAAGTGATAAACGCTATGGTGGTGGAATTGTCTTCGGTCATAATAGTAATGGTATTGAGTTGAGCAATCTTTATATGGATTCCAACTTGACCTCTCGTTATAACGAGGATGCACAGTACAAGGCTATTTCGGGAACACTTGGCAAGGATTCGAAAATTCATGACATCTGGGTTCAGCATTTTGAAGTTGGTATGTGGATTGGAGACTACGACCAGACGGGAAATATGAAGTATACGGACGGTCTTGTTATTGAAAACGCTCGTATCCGTAATAACTTGGCTGATGGTATTAACTTTGCTCAAGGAACCAAGAATTCAACGGTAAAAAACTCTAACATCCGTGGGAATGGTGATGATGGTTTGGCTATCTGGTCAAGTATTTCAGATGGGACAAATGCCGCAGCCGAGGAAAATAATAAATTCCTCAACAACACCATTGAATCAGGCTGGCGTGCGGCTGGTATCGGTATTTTTGGTGGTAAGGGTCATGAAATCTCAGGAAACCTCATCAAGGACGTCTTTGCTGGAGCAGGTATTCGTGTGAACACAGTCTTTGCAGGTCACAATTTTGACCTCAATGATTCTGGAATTAAGATTCATGACAATACCATTCTACGTTCAGGGACAACTAATGACCTCTATAACCTCCATCGTGGTGCGATTGATTTCCAACAAGTTCGTGGAACAATCAAGAATGTCGATGTCTACGATAATAAACTATTGAATACCTTGGCTGATCCAGTGATTACTAAAAACTTTGAGATGGGTGACAATGGTAATGGAGAAATCCGTATATCAAATAATACGATTGACAATAAGGCGACGATTGTTGGAGCTGTTTCAACAGTTTCTCCAACAAAGTCTGAGCCAAAGCCAGTCAATAATCCAGTCTCTGAGACTTCAGCATCAGAAACACCAAAGAGTGAAGCAGGATCAAGCACCCCAGTTTCCGAAGCATCAAACAGTGAAGTGGCATCTGAGACTTCAGCATCAGAAACACCGAAGAGTGAAGCAGGATCAAGTACCCCAGTTTCTGAAGCATCAACTAGTGAAGTGGTATCCGAGACTTCAGAATCAGAAACACCAAAGAGTGAAGCAGATTCAAGTACTCCAGTCTCTGAAGCATCCAATAGTGAAGTAGTTTCCGAAACTTCGGCATCAGAAACACCAAAGAGTGAGGAAAGCTCATCAGCCCCAGTTTCCGAAGCTTCAAACAGTGAAGTAATTTCCGAAACTTCAGCATCAGAAACACCAAAGAGTGAAGTGGGTTCAAGTACTCCAGTTTCTGAGACATCAACTAGTGAAGTAGTTTCTGAAACTTCAGCATCAGAAACACCAAATAGTGAGGCAAGTTCAAGCACTCCAGTTTCTGAAGTATCAAACAGTGAAGTAATTTCCGAGACTTCAGTTTCTGAAGCACCGAAGAGTGAAGCAAGTTCAAGCACTCCAGTTTCTGAAGCCTCAACTAGTGAAGTGATCTCCGAGACTTCAGTTTCAGAAACACCGAAAAGTGAGGCAAGTTCAAGCACTCCAGTTTCCGAAGCATCCAACAGTGAGGTGATTTCCGAGACTTCAGTTTCAGAAACACCAAAGAGTGAGGGAGGTTCAAGCACTCCAGTTTCTGAAGCATCTAACAGTGAAGTAGCTTCCGAGACTTCAGTTTCAGAAACACCAAAGAGTGAAGCAGGTTCAAGCACTCCAGTTTCCGAAGCATCTAACAGTGAGGTGGTTTCCGAGACTTCAGTATCAGAAACACCAAAGAGTGAGGAAGAATCAGTAGCTTCATCTACTAGTCAGGTTGACGTAGCAATTACTTCTGATAGCCCAGAGAAATCTCCAACTTCAGAAAGCACACAAAAAGATCCGATAAGTGAGGTTTCTTCAGAAGTTATTGAAAAAGGTTCAACAAGTCAGGTCGATGTCAAAGTTTCTGAATCTCCAACAACAGCACATACATCTGAAGTTGTCAGCATCGCACCAAATAGTCAGGTCGCTTATAAAAATGACCTAATAATTCCTGTAACAAGCAGTCAGCTCGCCTCAGAAGCTATTCGCTTTAATTCTCTTTTGAATGAGAAGTCTGTGGATGTGATTGCAAGTAAAGTTATGGCGGTTATGGCCTCTGAAACATTAGCCTCAGAAGCGGCATCACTTACAAGCTCTGAAGGTGTTGCCAAAGAGATTAGCAGTGATTTGTCAGAATTGGCGGAAAACCAGAAGGATGACACACCTAAGAATGTCGCCCGTATTGATAAAGCAACTGAGGCTAAACAGGTGGCCAAGAGTTCTGAAAGCCAAGCTAGCACTTCAAAAGAAAAAGGTAAGTCTAACACGACAACGGTCTTCCTTCTTGTCGGAGTTGCTGCGGCACTAAGTATATCTACAGTTTACCTTACAAAACAAGGTAAAAAAGCAGGTAAATAATAGGAAAGAAGCATCCAAGAAAATGGATGTTTTTTGTTTTTTAAGCAAGTTCTAAGATGGCTAATATCATTATTCTTTATTTTTAATCATCCACTTTGATTTGGTCCTGTATAATTAAAGTGATAAAAAATTAAGGAGTTAAGATAATGAAAGAAAAAAGAAATAGTAGGATTCGTTTATTTGCTCTTCTTGTTTTAGTATTTACTTTAGGTTTAGGATTTTCAATAGATACTAGCAAACAATCGTTGACTGTAAGCTCTCAAGTAGCTCAAGCGGATGAGAACAACGGTATATTAGCTTTTAATGGTCAAAAGCAGTTTGTCATGGAGGAAAAGGACCAGTTAGGACGTGCCCACAGTGCTCATATACAGTTACAAGATAAGGACGAGCCAAAGAATAAACGCCCCGGTAAAATAAAATATGATCCTGTAGGATGGCATAACTATAAGTTTTATTATGGTGATGGTAAATCAAAATCTTGGTTAATGAATCGAGGACATTTGATTGGCTATCAGTTTTCTGGTGTCAATGACGAGGGCAAGAATTTAGTACCTATGACTGCCTGGTTGAACTCTGGAAATTATAAAGGAACTGACGAAGGTAATCAGTCAGGCATGCTTTATTACGAGAATCGCTTGGATAACTGGCTGGCACTCCACCCTAACTATTGGTTAGATTATAAGGTAACAGCTATCTACAGTGGAGACGAGTTGTTGCCTCGTCAAGTGGAACTTCAGTATGTTGGTATCGATAGTTCTGGAAATCTCTTGGAAATTAAACTTGGTGGAGATAAGGAGACTCTTGATAGTCAGGGAGTTACACATGTTGTCTTAGATAACCAATCACCAAATGCAGAAATCAATTATGCAGATGGGACAGCAACAAATACGGTAACTGAATTTACTGAAGCACCATCTGAGCCTAGTTCTGAGAGTTCACAGGTGACTGAACAACCAAGTTCTGAACCAGAGCCTGTGCAACCTATACAAGAAGAGAATAGAACAGTTTATGTGGCGCGTCATGGAACAGCAGATGTTTATTGGTATGACATCAATAGTATGCCTAGCAACACCAACAAAGCAAATGTCGTTACTATGACAGAAGCAGATGCCCTAGCCCAAGGCAAACGACACACGTCTAAAGAGTAATAAAAAAAAGCTGGACAAGATGTCCAGTTTTTTTGTAAAACGACTCACATTTTACCACTTTTATCTGAAAATTTGATATACTGAGACTATCAAAATACTTGTAAGAGAAGTCGTACCGACTCTTTTTAAGTATAAGAAAGGAAACTAAATATGATTTGGATTATTATTGCCATTATTGTTGTTCTTGTGATTTTTGTTATTGCAAGTTATAACGGCTTGGTTAAAAGCCGTATGCAAACCAAGGAGGCATGGAGTCAAATTGATGTTCAATTGAAACGTCGTAATGATCTCCTTCCTAACTTGATTGAAACAGTTAAAGGTTACGCTAAATATGAAGGTTCAACGCTTGAAAAAGTAGCAGAACTTCGTAATCAAGTTGCAGCTGCGACTTCTCCTGCAGAAGCTATGCGTGCCAGTGATGAATTGACTCGTCAGGTTTCTGGAATCTTTGCGGTAGCTGAAAGTTACCCTGATCTTAAGGCTAGTGCCAACTTCAGCCAGCTTCAAGAAGAGTTGACGAACACTGAAAATAAAATTGCCTATTCGCGCCAACTTTATAACAGTGTGACAAGTAACTACAATGTGAAATTGGAAACCTTCCCAAGCAATGTTATTGCTAAAATGTTTAGCTTTAAGGCTGCTGAATTCCTTGAAACACCAGAAGAAGAAAAAGCTGTTCCTAAGGTTGATTTCAGTGGACTAGGTAACTAATATGTTATTTGATCAGATTGCTCGAAATAAGAGAAAGACTTGGCTTTTGCTCCTGGTCTTTTTCCTCTTGTTGGGCCTTGTTGGTTACGGTGTCGGCTATCTTTGGTTAGGTTCAGGCTTCGGTGGTCTGATTCTTGCTCTAGTTATCGGTTTTATCTATGCCGTTACCATGATTTTCCAATCAACCAATGTCGTTATGGCTATGAATGGTGCACGAGAGGTTGACGAACAAACCGCTCCGAACCTTTATCATGTTGTTGAGGATATGGCTATGGTGGCACAAATACCGATGCCACGTGTCTTTATTGTCGATGATCCTTCAATGAACGCTTTTGCGACTGGATCAAGCCCTAAAAATGCTGCTGTAGCTGCTACAACAGGTCTTCTTGCGGTTATGAATCGTGAGGAACTTGAAGGAGTTATTGGACATGAAGTGAGTCATATTCGCAACTACGATATCCGAATCTCTACCATAGCAGTTGCCTTAGCATCTGCCATTACCATGCTAGCTGGGATGGCTCGTAATATGATGTTCTGGGGTGGAGGGCGTCGTAGAAATGATGATGACCGTAATGGAAGTAGCGGTTTGGAAATTATTCTTCTCATTATTTCTTTGATTGCCATTATTCTGGCGCCTTTGGCAGCTACCTTGGTTCAGTTGGCTATTTCACGCCAGCGTGAATTTTTAGCTGATGCTTCTAGCGTCGAATTGACACGTAACCCACAAGGTATGATTAACGCTCTGCTCAAACTTGATAATAGTGCGCCAATGCAACATCATGTGGATGATGCTAGCGCAGCCCTCTTTATCAATGACCCTAAAAAAGAATCTGGTTTGCAGAAGCTCTTTTATACCCACCCCCCAATTTCAGAACGGGTGGAACGCTTGAAACAAATGTAAAAAAAGTGAGGCTGATGACACTTCTAAGTGTGTTCATCAGCCTCGCTTTTTTAGTTTGATTCAATATAAAGGTTGCTAGCAACAGTTTCTGGAATTTGAATTTCTTTTCCATCAATATTCAGGCGGTATAGTAGTGTAAAAGGGTCAAAGCCTTCAAAGGTAAAAGGTGTTCCAATTTTAAGACCGACAGTCTTCAAATAATGGAGTAGATCAATTTGATCTTGAACTCGACGAAGGACATAGTCTCCAGGAGCAAGGTCTTGTGTAAAAGTCTGGTTGTAGATTTCCTCTATGAGCTGACCTGATTTAGGAATCTGCCCACCGTGTGGACAGGTTTGAGGGTAATTGAGTAGGCGGTCAAGGGCATTGATAAAGTGATCAGAGACAGTATGCTCTAAAATTTCTGCCTCTTGATGAATTTGATCACAAGTGTATTGCAAGTGGTCCACCAAAAAGGCTTCGATGAGGCGATGTTTCCGATAGAGTTCAGCAACGTTGATTGTACCTGTTTCCGTTAGGAGGTAGCCCTTGGCTTTATCTTTGATGATAAGGCCTTCTGAAATCAATTTCTTAATCATTTCTGTCACAGCAGGTGGAGACACCTGCATGCGGTTCGCAATTTCCTTATTACTAATTTTGCCTTCTTCAGTACCAATCTCATAGATACATTTGAGGTAGTCTTCTTTATTAGGTGTCATGTCTCTTCCTTTGAAAATAGTCTCATCTTAGTATAACAGATTTATCAGAAGAATACAGAAGATATCTTAGATAAGATTTTTACTGATTCAAGCCTTGGGTGATTTTATCCAGATTATATTTCATCATGTTGTAGTAGCTGTCACCGTTTTGCCCTTTTTCAGCAATAGAATCTGTAAAGATCTTTGCATAGATAGGAATATTGGTATCCTTAGATACTGTTTTCATAGGGCGTTCATCGACACTAGATTCGACAAAGAGAGCTGGTACCTTTGTTTGACGTAGTTTTTCCACGAGTGTTTTGATTTGGTCTGGTGTGCCTTCTTCTTCTGTATTGATTTCCCAGATGTAGGCAGATGGTACGCCATAGGCTTTTGAGAAGTATTTGAAGCATCCTTCACTAGTGACAATCAGTTTTTTCTCATCGGGAATCTTGTTAAATGTTTCTTTAGCTTCTTGGTCCAGTTTACTAAGTTTGTCAGTATAAGATTTTAGATTCTTTTCGTAGTAGGTCTTGTTTTTAGGGTCCTTAGCAATCAGTTGCTTGGCAATATTTTGAGCATAAATAATCCCATTTTCCAGATTAAGCCAAGCGTGGGGATCTTCCTTACCTTTTTCTGATTGACCTTCAAGGTAAATTACCTTAACACCATCACTAACTGCAAAATAATCTTTATTTTCTGTCTTATGAGCATTCTTGACTAACTTAGTAAACCAAGCATTTCCACCAGTTTCTAAATTGATACCGTTGTAAAAAATCAAGTCAGCTTGCGATGTCTTCTTTACATCATCAGGAAGGGGTTCGTATTCGTGAGGATCCTTACCAACGGGGACAATACTGTGGAGAGTGATTTTATCTCCGGCAATATTTTTGGTGATATCAGCAATAATGGAATTGGTCGTAACGACTCGTAATTTATCCTTGTTACTGCCTTGTTTATTGGTACAAGCTGTTAGAGTAACTACCGCTAAAAGTAGTAGTACTATTGTTGATAGTATTTTTTTCATATTATTTTCATCCTATTTTTTATTGTTTAGAAGTTTTATTCATGCCACTTTGTTTTGGGGCGATGAAAAAGCTGATGAGAAAGAGTAGAGCAGACGTTAATACAATGCTCGAACCAGCTGCAATATTAAAACTATAGCCGATAAAAAGACCTAGAACAGATGCCAGAGCCCCCAATCCTGATGAGAGAAGAATCATTGTTTTTAGGCTATGAACATAAAGGTAGGCAGTGGCAGCCGGTGTAATTAAAAGTGCCACAATAAGAATAGTGCCAACACTCTGCATGGCAGTTACAGAAACCAAAGTTAGAATAACCATAAGTAAGTAGTGGTAGAAGGTGACCTTAACTCCCATAGACTTGGCCAAAATTGGATCAAAGGATGTTAGGAGTAGAGGGCGAAAGAAGATTGTAATAGTTGCTAGTACGAGAAGTGAAACGATAATCGTTATCCACATATCCATGTCTTGTACAGCTAGAATATTCCCGAAGAGAATATGAAAGAGATCTGTGGAACTATTAGCAACACCGATGAGAATAATACCGAGAGCTAGAAAGCTCGAAAAGGTAATCCCAATTGCTGTGTCACTCTTAATAATGGAATTGCTTTTGATATAGGTAATCATTGTAGAAGCTAAAAGTCCAAAGATGATAGCTCCTATGAAAAAGTTAATACCCAAGATAAAGGAAATGGCTACCCCAGGTAGAACCGCATGTGAAATTGCATCACCCATAAGTGACATACCTCTTAGAATAATAAAACAACCAACAGCACCCCCGACAATTCCAATAACTAAAGCCGTTATAAGAGCATTTTGTAAGAAGTGGAAATTTAGCAAACCATCAATAAATTCAGAAATCATTTACATCTCCTTTATAAAATAAACTGTTACCGTAGGTTTTACGGAGATTATCCTCATTAAAAACAAGATTAGTAGGCCCACTAGCAATCAGTTTACGATTTAGGAGGATAACTTGGTCAAAATAATGAGGAACTTTGCTCAAATCATGGTGGACAATAAGAATAAGCTTACCTTTGTCCCTAAGTTCTCTCAAGGTGTTCATGATAATATCTTCGCTAACAGAGTCAATCCCTACAAAGGGTTCATCTAATAAAATAATATCAGCCTCTTGTACAAGACAACGAGCGATTAGAACACGTTGAAATTGGCCTCCTGATAATTGGCTTATTTGTCGATGGGCCAAATCATTTAGACCAAGTAGTGTTAAAGCATCTGTGACCTTAGACCAATCACTCTTAGATAGACGTTTAAAGAACTTGGTTTTGGGATAGAGTCCTAGAGAGATGCATTCTCTGACAGTAATCGGAAAGTTAAAATCAATATCAGCCTTCTGTGCAACATAGGAAATACGATTCAATTGCTGACGAATCGGTTGTTTATTGAAAAGGATTTTTCCAGAGTGAGGAATAATACCAATTAATGCTTTAATTAGAGTTGATTTACCAGCACCATTTGGTCCAATAATTCCAGTAATACTAGGTCCCTCCAAGTTTAAGGTGATATTATCCAGAGCTAATGTCTGTTGGTAAGACACATTAATATTTTCAATTTGAATCATTAGCTACCTCCTTGAGTTTAATATACTTTAAAACAAAAATTAAGTCAAGTTAACTTTTATAATTAATTGAACTTAATTATTTACTGTTATCAAGATGACAGAGGATAGTGAATGAGAGAACACTTTTTATATCAAATATTCAGCCTGCTCAAACTGTTTGATATTTGGGAGAGGCAACAAGGAATGTTATTTTCTACAATTTGTACGATCTTACTCTGTATTTCAAGAAATCTTTAGTTTTTATTTTGAAAAACTAGTCATATTTCCTTATTTCTGGCATAATAGATGTATGAAACTAACGATTCAACGAATGGCTCGGATAGCCATTCTGTCAGCTCTGGCAGTAGGATTGCGGTCAGCATTTATAGGATTGCCAAATATTCAGCCTATTACAGCTATGTTTTTTGTGGCTGTTCTTTACTTGGGTTTGGTAGATGGTCTGTTGATTATGGCTTTAACCATGTCCATCTCAGGATTCATCTTTGGTTTTGGTCCTTGGGTCTTTAATCAGATTCTGGCCTTCGGCGTCTTGATGGCTCTTTGGAGTTTGATTGCACCTAGGTTGTCACTTGTTTGGCAGATTGCTTTGGTAACTCTCTTGTCCTTTCTCTATGGGGTTCTCATGGATTATAGCTATGGCCTCCTATTTAGAAGTGGGATTACCTTTGTTATTTCTGGTCTGCTTTACGACACCTATCATGCAGTATCGACGCTTCTATTCTATCCATTCATCCAGTCTATTTTTAGGAGGTTTTTGAAATGAAAAAATTATTGACCTATATTTTTCTTGCCGTATCACTTGTTACTTTAGCAGCCTGTGGAAAAAATGAGGCAGCTAAACTTACTAGCAGCACAAATAATCATCAGTCTAAGGTTCAAGGTCAAGTGACTTTGATTTTGAAAACAGATAAGGAAAGTAAGAAAAAATCAGTAGAAATCCAAAAAGGTGATACAGTACTTGATGTCTTGGAAGAAGTATATCCTGTTCAAGAAAACGATGGCTTCATCACTGAGATCGATGGTATTTCTCAAGATAAAGATAAGGGAATCTATTGGATGTTTGATGTCAATGGTAAACTTGGTGAAAAAGCAGCCAACCAACTTAAGGTTGAAGATGGCGATGAAATCAAATTCTATCAAGAAAAGTATAATTAAGATTCTGAACTCTGTTTCAGAGTCTTTTTTATAAAGTTCGGAAATAGCCTTGAAAATTTGTTTGAAAAAGTCGGAAAATTGCAAAATAACTGACGATTTAAAGGAAAATAGTTTACTTTTGTTTTAAAAGTGATATGATAAGAGGGTACTACATAAAGTAAGGAGAATAAGGTTTGGCTTTTAACAAATTGGAAAGCAGTAACAACCAGGAAATCATCTCTGAAGAAGTTGGTATCTTGAAAGAATTGTTGGATGATGCAACACGAGGCATGGCTGGAGAGCAAGGTCTCACAACTATCCAACATTTGGTTGAACTTTATGATGAAGGTGACTATGTGGCCCTTACACAAGCCATTTCAGAAATGACAAATGACGATATGGTCGTTGCATCACGTTATTTCTCTTTGTTACCTCTTTTGATTAATATCTCTGAAGACGTGGATTTGGCTTATGAAGTCAACCACAAGAACAATATTGATGAATCTTATCTAGGTAAGTTGTCTGAAACCTTTGATGTTGTCGCTGAAAGTGAAAATGCACGTGACATTCTTGAACATGTCAATGTCGTGCCGGTATTGACAGCCCACCCAACTCAGGTTCAACGTAAAACCATGCTTGAATTGACTAACCACATTCACGAACTTCTCCGTAAGCATCGTGATGTTAAGGCTGGTCTTATCAACAAGGATAAATGGTATGCAGATTTGCGTCGTTATGTAGAAATCATGATGCAAACAGATATCATTCGTGAGAAAAAACTTAAGGTTAAAAACGAAATCACTAACGTTATGGAGTATTATAACTCCTCATTGATTAAGGCGATTACGAACTTATCGCATGAATTCAAACGTTTAGCGGTTGAAAAAGGTATCAAACTTGACAATCCAACACCTATTACTATGGGGATGTGGATTGGTGGTGACCGTGACGGGAACCCATTTGTAACAGCAGAAACTCTTAAACTTTCTGCCACTGTACAAAGTGAAGTTATCCTTAACTACTATATTGAAAAAGTTGATAATCTTTACCGTTCGTTCTCCCTCTCATCACGCTTGACTGAGGTTTCAGATACAGTAGCAGAGATGGCGAAACATTCTCCAGATACATCTGTTTATCGTGAAAATGAACCTTACCGTCGTGCTTTCAGTTACATCCAGTCTAAGTTGATTCAGACACTTCTTTTCTTTAAAGAAGGAAACTTTAGCAAGGAAAGAGTTGCTAAACGTCTTTCTGAAAATGTTCGTCTAGGCTCAGCTTCAACGGGTGAAGTAGTAGCTGATTATGTGCAACAACGTCTCAGCCAAAGTCTTCAAGCTGTCTCACAACAAACGACTGAATTTTATGAAACAGCTGAGGATTTCCATGATGATCTTTTGGCAATCAAAAATTCACTTCTTGAAAACGACGATGCTGTCTTAATTTCAGGTGATTTTGAAGAGCTTCTCCAAGCTGTAGAAGTCTTTGGTTTCTATCTTGCTACAATCGATATGCGTCAGGATTCAAGCGTTCATGAAACTTGTGTGGCAGAATTGCTTAAGTCTGCTAATATTGTTGATAACTATAGTGAATTGACTGAGGTTGAAAAGGTTGCGGTTCTTCTCAAAGAATTGCAAGAAGATCCTCGTACTTTGTCATCAACTAATGTGCCTAAGTCAGAAATTCTTGAAAAAGAATTGGCAATCTTCCGTACAGCTCGTCTCTTGAAAGACTATATTGGTGAAGATGTCATCAAACAACATATCATTTCTCACACTGAGAGCGTTTCTGATATGTTTGAGTTGGCTATCCTTCTTAAAGAAGTTGGCTTGGTTGATACAGAACGTGCGCGTGTCCAAATCGTTCCACTTTTTGAAACTATCGAAGACTTGGAAAACTCTAATGATATCATGAAACAATACCTTGGTTATGATATCGTTAAACGTTGGATTAAAAATAGTAACAATTACCAAGAAATCATGTTGGGTTACTCAGACTCTAACAAAGATGGTGGTTACTTGTCATCTGGTTGGACCCTCTACAAGGCTCAAAATGAATTGACTAAGATTGGGGAAGAGCGTGGTATTAAGATTACCTTCTTCCATGGTCGTGGTGGTACTGTTGGTCGTGGTGGTGGCCCATCATATGATGCCATTACTTCTCAACCATTTGGTACAATCAAAGACCGTATCCGCTTGACTGAACAAGGTGAGGTTATCGGTAATAAATATGGCAACAAGGATGCTGCTTACTACAATCTTGAAATGCTTGTTTCAGCTGCTCTTGACCGTATGGTGACACGTCAAATTGCCGATCCAGAAGAATTGGTTGATTTCCGTGAGGTTATGGACGGAATTGTTCACGATTCAAATGTTATTTATCGTGACCTTGTCTTTGGAAACGAACATTTCTATGATTACTTCTTTGAAGCAAGCCCTATTAAAGAAGTCTCAAGTTTGAATATCGGTTCTCGTCCAGCGGCTCGTAAGACTATTACTGAGATTTCTGGTCTGCGTGCGATTCCTTGGGTATTCTCATGGTCACAAAACCGTATCATGTTCCCAGGTTGGTATGGTGTGGGTTCTGCCTTTAATCGCTTTATCCAAGCTGAAGAAGGCAACCTCGAGAAACTTCAACATATGTTTGAAACATGGCCATTCTTCCGTTCACTTTTGTCAAACGTAGACATGGTGCTTTCAAAATCAGATATGAATATCGCCTTCCACTATGCACAATTGGCAGAAAGTGAAGAAGTTCGTAGTGTCTTCAATATTATTTTGGATGAGTGGCAGTTGACTAAAGATGTCATTCTTGCGATTGAAAAACATGATGGCTTCCTAGATGAGAGTCCGTCACTTAAAGCAAGTTTGGACTTCCGTTTGCCATACTTCAATGTCTTGAACTACATCCAAATTGAATTGATTAAACGTCTTCGTAACAATGATTTGACCGATGACGAAATTAGCCTTATTCACATTACCATCAATGGTATTGCAACAGGTCTTCGTAACTCTGGTTAATCAAGTAAAGTTCATCACTTTAGTGGTGGGCTTTTTGTTATGAGAAAATTTCTGTTATAATAGGACCATGATTGCTATGGAAACGATTGAAAAGCTGTCCAAAGAAAAGCTTCCCATGATAACTGTCTTGGCTGGTGAAGATTTAGGGCAGTATAGTCAAGCTAAAGAAAAATTTTTAAAACAAATTGGTTTCGATCCCAGTGACTTGACCTATTCTTATTTTGATATGTCAGAGACTGATTATCATGATGCTGAGCTCGATTTAGAAAGTATGCCTTTTTTTGCAGATGAGAAGGTGGTCATTTTTGATCATTTCGCAGATATGACTACTGCTAAAAAGTCGTATCTGGATGAGAAAGAGTTGAAGCGTCTTGAAAATTATCTTGAGTCTCCTGTTGAAACAACTCGTCTTGTCTTAATGTCTGCAGGAAAGCTAGATGGAAAGCGTCGTTTAGTCAAACTTCTCAAACGTGATGCCATGGTGCTTGAAGCTAGTCCTTTAAAAGATGCAGAACTTAGAACCTATTTTCAAAAGCAGGCGCATCAAGAGGGGCTTACTTTTGATACAGGAGTTTTTGAGGAACTTTTGATCAAGTCAAATTTTGATTTTTCAGATGTTCAAAAAAACTTAGCTTTTCTAAAGGGATATAAAACTGAAGGGAATATCTCATCACAGGACATTGCGGAGGCCATTCCGAAAAGTTTGCAAGATAACATTTTTGATATGACGCAACTTCTTATACGAGGACAGATTCAGAGCGTTCGTGAATTGGTTCATGATTTACGGCTGCAGGGTGAAGATGAGATTAAGTTGATTGCTGTTATGTTGGGACAGTTTCGTACCTATTTACAGGTTAAACTTTTATCTGCTCAAGGTAAAAGTGAGCAGCAAATTGTTTCAAGTCTCTCAGATTATCTAGGGCGTAAAGTTAATCAGTTTCAGGTTCGTTTCGCACTGAGAGATAGCCGTCCCTTATCAGTAGCATTCTTAAAGATGACGATTAAGATTTTAGTAGAGACAGATTACCAGATAAAAACAGGAACTTTAGATAAAGACTACTTGTTTGATTTAGCACTTTTAAAAATTCTATCAAACCGCTAGAGGTTTAGAGTTTTCTATGATTTTGTAAGCAAAATTTTTGAAAGCTCTACCACTTTGCGGTAAAATGAAGAAAAAATGAAAAGAGGACCTTTACTATGGCAATTATTCTTCCAGACCTTCCTTACGCATATGATGCTTTGGAACCATACATTGATGCTGAAACAATGACTCTTCACCACGATAAACACCATGCAACTTATGTAGCAAATGCTAATGCTGCTCTTGAAAAACACCCAGAAATTGGTGAAGACCTTGAAGCACTTTTGGGTGATGTGGAACAAATCCCAGCTGATATTCGTCAAGCACTTATTAATAATGGTGGTGGACACCTTAACCACGCACTTTTCTGGGAACTTTTGTCTCCTGAAAAACAAGAACCAACTGCTGAAGTAGCAGCTGCTATTAACGAAGCTTTCGGATCATTTGAAGCCTTCCAAGAAGCTTTCACAGCAGCAGCAACAACTCGTTTTGGTTCAGGTTGGGCATGGCTTGTTGTTAACAATGAAGGTAAACTTGAAGTTGTTTCAACTGCTAACCAAGACACTCCTATCTCAGACGGTAAGAAACCAATCTTGGCGCTTGATGTTTGGGAGCATGCTTACTACCTAAACTACCGTAACGTACGTCCAAACTACATCAAAGCTTTCTTTGAAATCATTAACTGGAATAAAGTTGCTGAGCTTTATGCAGCAGCTAAATAAGTTTAAAATTATCCTCACTATTGGGGATAATTTTTTGTAATATGATTGTAAAATCTCCTTGCTTTTTAGTGAATTATAGCTTAAACTATTATTGTTATGAAAAAAAAGAAAAAACATTCAAGCAAGAAGTACAGTGGAAGTCGCCGAAAAACTAAAGATAAAAAGAAAGATTCGGTAAAACAAGACCTTCAACAAGACGTCAAGAAAGACACTAAAGATACTAAAAAAGATGTCAAAAAAGGCGCTAAAAAGGCCAACAAAAAAGAAGCGAAAAAAGATACAAAAAAGGTTTCTAAAAAATCAGCAGACAAAAAAGTAGCTGAAGAAACAGTAGTACCAGTTGAGCACAAGGAAAAAGAAACAAAAACTGAAACCTTGGCACTTAGAAGTAAACGCTCTAAGAAATCTAAATCAAAATCATCTCGTGATGATAAAAAAGCATATCTTATCTTAGCCTTCCTAGGTGTTCTGGTAATACTTTTGTTTGTTGCCATGCTTGCTTTAGCAGGACGTGGGAAAAAAGCTGGTCACACCGGTAGCCTTGGAAATATCTTCGGCTCTAGTTCTAAAGTCACTAAAAAAGAAGACAAAGAAAAAGAGGAAAAAGTAACTCCAACTAATAAATCAGCCGAAGCTAAACAAGCAGTCATGGAAGCAGATGCAGATACCATGTATGGTAATGGATTGTATTATGATTATGCTAACATGACATTGAACCAAGTGGTTGAAGCTTTTATGGCTGACCAAGGTATCGAGTCTAGCCAAATTGCCTTTTCATATAAAAATACCAAGACAAATGAGCAATTCTCTATGAATGATACTCAGCCAATGACTGCAGGATCAACTTATAAATTGCCACTAAACATGCTTGTCATGGATGAGGTTAACAAAGGTAAACTTTCTTTAACTGAACGTTTTGATATTACTAATACTGAGTATGAATACCAAGGTGAACATGATAATTATGTTGCTGCTTTCGGTGGTTCAATGACTATTCCAGAAATGCAAGAGTACTCTCTTGTTTACTCTGAGAATACTCCTGCCTACGCTTTGGCGGAGCGCCTTGGTGGTATGGAAAAATTCTATGGCATGCTCGATAAATACGGTAAATCAAAAGGTGAAGTGAAAACTATCCAAATGCATGGTAATAAGACAACGACGGATTATTACATCCAAGTTTTGGATTACCTTTGGAAACACCAAGATAATTACAAGGATATTCTCCACTACATTGGTGAGTCATTCCCTAATGAGTACTACAAGACATATCTTCCTAATCTGACAATTTATCAAAAACCAGGTTATGTCCGTGAAGCACTTAACGTTGATGCTATCGTTATGGAAGATACACCTTATATGGTTGCAATCTATACACGTTACCTTGGTGGATCAACTGAAAATTCAGATGAAATCAGCGGTTGGGGTCTCCAACAATTAGGAATGCTCTCTTATGTTATTAATGAGTGGCACCGTGTTAATATGAACTAATAAAGAAAGCCGAGTTTATCGGCTTTTTTCTATACAATTGAATAAAAGGTAAGAAGTACAATCCCTAGAAAAAGAAATGGGACAAATGCGATACATTCCTTAAGATTTCTTCGTATAAGGAAGTACGCTAGCCCTAATAGGCACGCAAGCTCGATAGTTAGAAGTATTTTTGAAAATGGGAAAATAAGTGAGGCACTTGCTAAGTAGAGAAAATCACCTTCCCCAATGTTTAGATGTTTTATAAAAGAAAGGAAAGCGAGGATTATCCCTATGGCAAATGTGAGGTAATAGTTGCCCATGAATAGGAGTGGGACTGTTCCAACTATCCAAATCAGAAGTGGATAGGATTTCTGTTTCAAATCAAAAATAGATAAACAAAGGCTGAAGTAAAGAAAGTAGGTTACTTCAAGACTTAAAAAGTCATAGAAATATAGAAGACATATTACCCCACAAAATATTTCCATAAAGAGGTAACGAAAAGGGATAGGAGACTGACATGAACGACATCGAGATCTTAAGAAAAGTTGTGAGAGGATAGGAATCATCTCGGAAAAACGCAACTGATGCTTGCAATGGCTACAGTGACTACTAGGAAAAATAATCGAGTTCTCAGGAAAACGATCACAAACTAGTCCGATAAATGAGCCTAAGGAGGCTCCTAGAAAAAAATAAATAATGCTTAACATACCTAATTATTCGAAAAAGAATGAGAAAAAGCATTTCACTTGCATATTATTTAGAAATATTCTAAAATAAAAGTGTAAATAATAGTAATTCTAAATAAGGAGAATTAATATGGTAGATTCAATTAAAGAAACAATCAATGAAACAGTTAACCAACAAGCTGAAACTCCAACAAATACAAAAACTAAAGCAGTTTTGAATCAAGCAGTTGCTGATTTGTCTGTAGCAGCTTCAATTGTTCACCAAGTTCATTGGTATATGCGTGGTCCTGGTTTCCTCTATCTTCATCCAAAAATGGATGAATTGATGGATAGTTTGAATGCTCATCTTGATGTTATTAGTGAACGTTTGATTACTATCGGTGGGGAACCATACTCAACTTTGGTAGAATTTTCATCTAATTCAGGCTTGACTGAAACTACTGGTACATTTGATAAGCCAATGTCTGATCAAATTCAATTATTGGTTGATACATACAAATATTTGTCAGTATTGTTCCAAGTTGGTTTGGATATCACAGATGAAGAAGGAGATGCTCCTTCAAATGATATCTTCACTGCAGCTAAATCTGAAATTGATAAGACAATCTGGATGTTGACTGCTGAGCTTGGACAAGCGCCAGGCTTGAGATAAGCATTTTTGAGTTAAGATGATTGTCAAGAGTTCCTCTAAAAGTGTATAATAGATGTAAAATACTTTTAGAAGAAGGGAGGCGGAGATATGTCTGAGCATCGACGTAGTCTAGGCGTTTATGAAGATGTCCTAAATCAGTTAAAAGCTAAGGGAATTCGGTTGACGGAATCTCGTAAAGCTGTTATTCGCTATTTGATGATGTCTGATCAACATCCTAGTGCAGATGTGATATATTATGATCTTCTCCCTGACAATCCTGGGATGAGTTTGGCGACAGTCTATAACAACCTGAAGGTATTGGTTGAAGAAGGAATTGTCTCTGAAATTAAGGTTAATAATGATAATACAACCTATTATGATTTTATGGGACATGATCACTTAAATATTGTTTGTGAAAAATGCGGTCACATTACCGACTTAGACCTACCAATTCCGTCTTTCAAGGAAGAGGTAGAATCACAAATTGGTTTTCGCATTACTCGTGAACAGATGATATTACATGGAATTTGCCCAAACTGTCAATAACCTGAGTCTTAATGACTTAGGTTTTTTAAGTCTTGAAGTATACAATAATCTGTAAAGGTTTTCAAAACTATCTTGTCATGGCAGAAGCTTTTTGCTAAAATATTGCTATGAAAACTTTATATGACGTTCAACAGTTGTTGAAACAGTTTGGCATAGTGGTTTACCTAGGGAAAAGGCTCTATGATATCGAAATGATGAAGATTGAATTAGAAGCCCTCTACCAGAATGGTTTAGTGGACAAGGACAACTATCTTACTGCTGAAATGATTTTACGACGTGAACATCGCATTGAAATGGAGAAAGAAAATGGCTAAAAAACTCTTAGGAATTGACCTTGGTGGAACAACTGTTAAGTTTGGTATTTTGACTTCGGAAGGTGAAGTGCAAGAAAAATGGGCTATTGAGACAAATACGCTTGAAAATGGTCGCCACATCGTTCCTAACATTGTAGAATCTTTGAAACACCGTTTGGAAATGTATGGACTTACTGCTGAAGACTTCATTGGAATTGGTATGGGATCTCCAGGTGCAGTTGACCGTGAAAATAAAACAGTAACGGGTGCTTTTAACTTGAACTGGGCAGATACTCAAGAAGTTGGCTCTGTCATTGAAAAAGAACTTGGTATTCCATTCGCTATTGATAATGATGCTAATGTGGCTGCACTGGGGGAACGTTGGGTTGGTGCTGGTGCTAACAATCCAGATGTTGTCTTTGTAACATTGGGTACAGGTGTTGGTGGCGGTGTTATCGCTGATGGTAATTTAATTCATGGTGTTGCCGGTGCTGGTGGTGAAATTGGTCACATTATTGTTGAACCTGAAACAGGATTTGAATGTACATGCGGAAACAAGGGGTGTTTGGAAACTGTAGCTTCAGCAACAGGTGTTGTACGTTTAGCACGTCATTTGGCAGAAGGATACGAAGGGAACTCTTCTATTAAAGCTGCTGTAGATAATGGTGAGCAAGTGACAAGTAAAGATATCTTCGTAGCTGCTGCTGAAGGTGATAAGTTTGCTAATAGCATTGTTGATAAAGTCTCTCAATACCTCGGACTTGCAACAGCAAACATTTCAAACATTCTTAACCCAGATTCAGTTGTAATCGGTGGTGGTGTTTCAGCAGCTGGTGAATTCTTGCGTAGCCGTGTTGAAGGATACTTTACACGTTATGCATTCCCACAAGTTCGCCGTACAACAAAAGTGAAATTAGCAGAGCTTGGAAATGATGCTGGTATTATTGGAGCTGCTAGTCTTGCACTTACAATTGATAACTAATGACAGAAGGTGTGTCTGACCAATTATAGGTGGACAGCACCTTTTTCTTGTTGAAAAACGTTTACAATCAGCTGAGCTCTGCCATTTTGTTGAAAATGTGGTATACTTTAAAAGTTGAAATAAAAATTAAAGAGGAAAAAATGACTAAACTTAGAGAAGATATCCGTAACGTAGCCATCATTGCCCACGTTGACCACGGTAAAACAACACTTGTTGATGAATTGTTGAAACAATCACACACTCTTGATGAGCGTAAAGAGCTTGATGAGCGTGCAATGGACTCAAACGATCTTGAAAAAGAACGTGGAATTACAATTCTTGCCAAAAATACAGCTGTTGCTTATAACGGTACACGTATCAACATCATGGATACACCAGGTCACGCGGACTTCGGTGGAGAAGTTGAACGTATCATGAAAATGGTTGATGGGGTTGTCCTTGTTGTCGATGCCTACGAAGGTACAATGCCTCAAACACGTTTTGTGCTGAAAAAAGCGCTTGAGCAAAACTTGACACCTATCGTTGTTGTTAACAAGATTGATAAACCATCAGCACGTCCTGAAGAAGTTGTTGATGAAGTTCTTGAACTCTTCATCGAGCTTGGTGCCGATGATGATCAGTTGGAATTCCCAGTTGTGTATGCGTCAGCGATTAACGGTACATCATCATTGTCAGATAACCCTGCTGATCAAGAGCACACTATGGCTCCAATCTTTGACACTATTATTGATCACATCCCAGCTCCTGTAGATAACTCAGATGAACCTCTTCAATTCCAAGTGTCGCTTCTTGACTACAATGATTTCGTTGGTCGTATCGGTATTGGACGTATCTTCCGTGGAACTGTAAAAGTTGGTGACCAAGTTACCCTTTCAAAACTTGACGGAACAACAAAGAACTTCCGTGTTACTAAACTTTTCGGTTTCTTTGGTTTGGAACGTCGTGAAATTGAAGAAGCAAAAGCTGGTGATTTGATTGCCATCTCAGGTATGGAAGACATCTTCGTTGGTGAAACAATTACACCAACTGATGCTGTTGAACCATTGCCAGTTCTTCGTATTGACGAACCAACACTTCAAATGACTTTCTTGGCGAATAACTCACCATTTGCCGGCCGTGAAGGTAAACACGTGACATCACGTAAGGTTGAAGAGCGTCTTTTGGCAGAGTTGCAAACAGACGTTTCTCTTCGTGTTGATCCAACTGATTCTCCAGATAAATGGACTGTATCAGGTCGTGGTGAATTGCACTTGTCTATCCTTATTGAAACAATGCGTCGTGAAGGATACGAACTTCAAGTGTCTCGTCCAGAAGTTATCATCAAAGAAATTGATGGCGTGAAATGTGAGCCATTTGAACGTGTTCAAATTGATACTCCAGAAGAGTACCAAGGTTCTATCATTCAAGCCCTTTCAGAACGTAAAGGTGATATGCTTGATATGCAAATGGTTGGTAACGGTCAAACTCGCCTTATCTTCCTTGTACCAGCTCGTGGACTTATCGGATTCTCTACTGAATTCTTGTCTATGACACGTGGTTACGGTATCATGAACCATACCTTCGACCAATACTTGCCAGTTGTTGCTGGTGAAATTGGTGGACGTCACCGTGGTGCCCTCGTTTCTATCGATACAGGTAAAGCGACAACTTACTCAATTATGCGTATTGAAGAACGTGGTACAATCTTTGTTAACCCAGGTACTGAAGTTTATGAAGGTATGATTGTTGGTGAAAATGCTCGTGAAAATGACCTTGGTGTCAATATCACTACAGCAAAACAAATGACAAACGTGCGTTCAGCAACTAAGGACCAAACGGCAGTTATCAAGACTCCACGTATCTTGACTCTTGAAGAATCACTTGAATTCTTGGATGATGATGAATACATGGAAGTAACGCCTGAATCTATCCGCTTGCGTAAACAAATTTTGAATAAAGCAGAGCGTGATAAAGCCAATAAACGTAAGAAAAAAGCAGCAGAAGCTGAATAATATATAGAGAGGAGAAGAGATGTTTTATCTGATTGTTGCTGTATTGATTGCATCATTCTATTTCTTTATTGCACCAAAGTCGGTAAAAAACACCATGAATCTTCTCTTTGTCATGGCTACCTTAGCATTGCTCCTACTTTTGGCAGTGCTATCAATCATTAAATTCTTCAGCCTACCTGGTGAGTTCTTTGTTACAGTTGGAATGCTTGTATTGAGCTATTTCACCTTGAAAGATTTTTTCGCCATGTCGGAGCTTAATCATGAAAAAGCTGAGCATGAGGATAAATAAGTAGCATGAGATTAAAAGTCAGTCTGATAGATTGGCTTTTTCTTTTACCAAGAAGAGGTAACTCCTTGAAATAGCTTGGGATAAAGGGTAAAATGATTATGATACAATTTGAGAGAATGGACGAATTATGAAATCAGTAACACAATTTGAAAATAAAAAAGTTTTGGTCCTTGGCTTGGCTAAATCTGGCGAAGCAGCTGCCCGCCTATTGGCTAAGTTGGGTGCTATTGTCACAGTAAATGATGGTAAACCATTTGAGGAAAATCCATCGGCTCAAGCCCTTCTTGAAGAAGGCATTAAGGTTGTTTGCGGCGGACATCCTCTTGAACTTTTGGATGAAAATTTTGAATTAATGGTGAAAAATCCTGGAATTCGTTATGACAATCCAATGGTAGCTCGTGCACTAGAAAAAGGTATTCCTGTTTGGACTGAAGTGGAATTGGCCTATCTAGTATCTGAAGCACCTATTATCGGTATTACAGGGTCAAATGGTAAGACAACAACGACAACTATGATTGCTGATGTCCTAAATCATGGTGGTAAATCAGGTGTCTTGTCTGGGAATATTGGTTTCCCTGCGTCAGAAGTTGCACAGTCAGTAACTAATCAAGATACCTTAGTTATGGAATTGTCTTCTTTCCAATTGATGGGGATTGACAGCTTCCATCCACATATTGCTGTGATTACTAACTTGATGCCGACACATATTGACTATCATGGTAGTTTTGAAGCATATGTGGCTGCCAAGTGGAATATTCAAAATCAAATGACTGTGGATGATTTTGTTGTTTTGAACTTCAATCAAGATTTAGCTAAGGAATTAGCTACACAAACTAAGGCACAAGTAGTTCCATTCTCAACAGTGGAAAAAGTAGATGGTGCCTATCTTGAAAATGGTGCTCTTTACTTCAAAGGTGAATTAGTGATGCAAGCTGATGAAATTGGCGTTCCTGGTAGTCACAATGTTGAAAATGCCTTGGCAACTATAGCTGTAGCAAAATTGTCAGGTATTTCAAACCAAGCTATAAAGGAAACCCTCGCAAGTTTTGGTGGTGTTAAGCACCGTCTCCAATTCGTTGATACTATCGATGAAGTGAAATTCTATAATGATAGTAAGTCAACTAATATTTTAGCGACACAAAAAGCACTTTCTGGTTTTGATAATAGTAAAGTCATTTTGATTGCTGGTGGTTTGGACCGTGGTAATGAATTTGATGAACTCATTCCTGACATTACCGATCTTAAGAAAATGGTGATTTTAGGGGAATCAGCTCCTCGTGTCAAGCGTGCTGCTGATAAAGCAGGAGTAACTTATCTTGATGCCAAAGATGTGGCAGATGCGACACGTATTGCTTTTGATCAAGCCAGTGCAGGAGATGTTGTCTTGTTGAGCCCTGCAAATGCAAGCTGGGATATGTACAAGAATTTCGAAGTGCGTGGTGACGAATTTATCACAACTGTTGAGCAATTGAAGGGATAGGCTATGGCAAAAGCGAAAAAAATTGTTTTTACCGGTGGTGGAACTGTTGGACATGTGACTTTAAATCTTATCTTAATTCCAAAATTTCTAAAAGATGGATGGGAAGTGCACTATATTGGTGATAAGCACGGAATTGAACACGAGCAAATTGATAAATCTGGCTTGGATGTGACATTCCATAGTATTGCTACAGGTAAACTACGTCGTTATTTCTCATGGCAAAATATGTTGGATGTCTTTAAAGTTGGTTGGGGGATTCTACAGTCAATTGCAATTATTGCCAAGATTCGTCCTCAAGCACTCTTTTCAAAAGGTGGATTTGTCTCAGTGCCACCGGTAATTGCTTCTAAGTTATTAGGCGTTCCTGTATATGTACATGAGTCTGATCTTTCTATGGGCTTGGCCAATAAGATTGCCTATAAATTTGCGACTACTATGTTTACGACTTTTGAACAATCTAAAGGATTGGCGAAGACAAAACATATAGGTGCTATTACAAAGGTAGGGATGGCAACGTCCAATCAGTCTGATACTCTGGATAAGATTAAAGTACAGTTTGATGACAAGTTAAAAACTGTCCTTTTCATAGGTGGATCAGCTGGTGCAAAGGTATTTAATGATTTTATTAGTAATACTCCACAACTGACTGAAAAATATAATGTCATTAATATTTCTGGAGACTCTTCATTGAATACCTTAGAACGTCATCTTTATAGAGTTGATTATGTGACAGATTTGTATCAACCTCTTATGGATACGGCAGATTTAGTTGTCACTCGTGGTGGTTCAAATACGATTTTTGAATTGTTAGCTATGAAAAAACTTCATTTAATTATTCCTTTAGGGAAAGAAGCTAGCCGAGGAGACCAACTTGAAAATGCTGCCTATTTTGAACGAAAAGGTTACGCACGTCAATTACAGGAAGCAGAGTTAAGTTGGGAAACCTTAAATCATGAGCTTGAACAACTTGTTGAACATGCAGAGACTTACAAAGAAGCTATGGCTAAATCTGAGGAAATTACTTCTCCTGATGATTTTTATAACCTATTAGTGACTAGTATTTCAAAAAAATAAAGGAATTTCATGGCAAAAAAGGATCAAGAATCACAAGAAAAACAAGTTCTCACAGAGTGGCAGAAGAGAAACCTCGAATTTTTGAGAAAAAAAGAAACCGGAGATTCTGAAGAATTTGCGAATGGGAAGGTCGTTCATTCAGAAGGAGCGACTTCAAATGAGAGCCAGCCACCAGTGAAAAAGAAGGTTAGAAAGAAAAAAAAGACCAAAAAGAGGAAACGAAAAAAAGGGAATACGAGTAGTAATATTCCAATTGCACAACAAAATCTTGCGGGACTAGTTATTTTTATCGCTGCAATCCTAATCGTATTTTCACTTTTCTTTATTTCACCTTGGTCAAAACAAAAGGTTCTCACTGTATCAGGAACAAAAAATGCTCTACCAGAAGATGTGAAAGTTGCAAGTGGAATTCTTGATACAGACTATATCACTCATGTCTTTTTCAACCAAGGAAAGGTTGCATCAACTGTTGAAAAAACCAATGTTTGGGTTAAAAAGGCTACAGTAACTTATAGTTTTCCAAATCAATTTAATATTGCAGTAAAAGAATACCCAATTGTTGCTTATCGTCAAACTACAAATGGTTATGTTTCTATTCTTGAAAGTGGTAAGACAGGAGGAACGGTTTCAACTAGCAATCTACCTGATAAATTCATCACTTTAAAGATGGATGACGAGAAGAAAATCGAAGATTTAGTAAAAGAATTGAATAAACTTGATTCAAAAATCAAGAATAATATTCAAATTATTAATCTTACGCCAACTAAAGCAACTTCAGATTTACTAACGATTGAGTTGTATGATGGCAATTCCATTCGTGTTCCTCTTTCTCAATTAACGGTTAAGCTCCCTTACTACGAGAAAATTAAGAGCCAACTTTCAGATGGAAGTATTGTTGATATGGAAGTTGGACTTTATACAACGACTCCTGAGGTTGAATCATCAAAAACTGATGGGGATAAAAAGAAAGACAAAGATAAGACTGATAAAAAGGAAGAAAATAAAACTTCTGAAGAAGATCAAGATACTACAACATCAACTGAACAGCATTCTGAGGGAGAGTCTAATTCTGAAAATCCGGGTATTCAAGGACAGGAAAATCCAACTGTTGGTCAAGAAACAACTCTTCGTCCTTCCCCTGCTCAAGGCTAATATTGAATAATAAAAAACGTAAAATGCTGACATTTTACGTTTTTTTATGGTACAATAGTATCCGAATAATTCTGTTTTTATACAGTTTACAAAGATATTGAATGGAAAGATTGAGAGGTCGAGTGAATGGCTAGAGATGGCTTTTTTACAGGATTAGATATAGGAACTAGCTCGATTAAGGTTCTTGTTGCTGAGTTTATTGATGGATCAATGAATGTCATCGGGGTAAGTAATGTTAAGAGTTCTGGTGTGAAAGATGGCATCATTGTTGACATTGACGCTGCAGCGAAAACAATCAAAACAGCTATTGAACAAGCAGAGGAAAAAGCTGGGATTGTTATTGAGCAAGTGAACGTTGGGCTTCCAGCTAATCTTCTTCAAATTGAGCCTACGCAAGGTATGATTCCTGTAACAAGTGAATCAAAAGAAATCAAAGATGAAGATGTTGAAAGTGTTGTTCGCTCAGCCTTGACAAAGAGCATTACACCTGAGCGTGAGGTTATCTCACTAGTTCCTGAAGAGTTTATTGTTGATGGCTTCCAAGGAATTCGTGATCCTCGTGGAATGATGGGGATTCGTCTTGAAATGAGAGGTCTCATTTATACAGGACCAACGACAATTCTTCACAACCTTCGTAAGACAGTTGAACGTGCTGGTATTCAAGTAGAGAATATTATCATCTCTCCTCTTGCAATGACACGTGCTGTTCTAAATGAAGGTGAACGTGAGTTTGGTGCTACTGTTATTGATATGGGTGGCGGTCAAACAACTGTTGCAAGCATGCGTGCTCAAGAACTTCAATTTACCAATATTTATTCTGAAGGTGGCGAGTACATCACTAAGGATATTTCAAAAGTTTTGAAGACTTCAATGCAGATTGCTGAAGCGCTTAAGTTCAATTTTGGTAATGCAGATATTGAAGAAGCAAGCGAAACAGAAACTGTCCAAGTAGAGGTTGTAGGTGAGAATTCACCTGTTGAAATTACAGAAAAATACCTTGCTGAGATTATCTCAGCTCGTGTGAAGCATATCCTTGATAGAGTTAAACAAGACTTGACTCGAGGACGTCTACTTGATTTGCCTGGTGGCATTGTCCTTGTAGGTGGAACAGCTATCATGCCAGGTGTGGTTGAAGTTGCTCAAGAGATTTTTGAAACAAATGTTAAACTTTACGTGCCAAACCAAGTTGGTATCCGTAATCCAATGTTTGCAAATGTGATTAGTCTTGTTGAGTATGTTGGTCTTCTTACAGAAGTTGACATCATCGCGCAACAGGCTGTGTCTGGTGAAGAGTATCTTCGTCGTAAACCAATCGACAATGAGACTCCTTCCTTGAGTTTTGATAGAACTCCTGCTCCAGCACCTCGAGTGGCTCCTCAACCAAATCCTATTCCTGTTGAGAACACTATTGAGGTACCTCTGCCAGTTGAAGAAGAAAATCATGAACAAAAACAAAAACTTGGTGATCGTGTTCGTGGAATTTTCGGCAGTATGTTTGATTAATTGAATCTAGTAAAAGCGAGGAAATAAAATGAGTTTTTCATTTGATAGCGCATCAGTTCAAGGTGCGGTAATTAAAGTTATCGGTGTCGGTGGAGGTGGCGGAAACGCCATCAACCGAATGATTGAAGAAGGTCTTGCTGGTGTTGAATTTATTGCAGCTAATACTGATATTCAAGCACTCAGTTCTTCTAAAGCAGAAACAGTAATCCAATTGGGTCCTAAATTGACTCGTGGCCTTGGTGCCGGAGGTCAACCTGAAGTTGGTCGTAAGGCAGCTGAAGAAAGTGAAGAAACACTTACAGAAGCTCTTACAGGAGCTGATATGGTCTTTATCACTGCTGGTATGGGTGGTGGCTCTGGTACAGGGGCAGCACCAGTTATTGCACGTATTGCGAAAAGTTTGGGTGCATTGACAGTTGCAGTTGTGACACGTCCATTTGGATTTGAAGGTAACAAACGTGGTGCCTTTGCTGTCGAAGGGATTCAAGAGTTGCGTGAGCAAGTTGATACTCTTCTTATTATCTCTAACAATAACCTTCTTGAAATCGTTGATAAGAAAACACCACTTCTTGAAGCTCTTAGTGAAGCAGATAATGTTCTTCGTCAAGGGGTTCAAGGTATTACTGACCTTATCACTAACCCAGGTTTGATTAACCTCGACTTTGCCGATGTGAAAACAGTTATGGCCAATAAAGGTAATGCACTTATGGGTATCGGTATTGGGTCTGGTGAAGAACGTATTGTTGAAGCTGCACGCAAAGCAATCTATTCACCACTTCTTGAAACTACTATTGATGGTGCAGAAGATGTTATCGTTAACGTAACTGGTGGTCTTGATATGACGCTTACAGAAGCAGAAGAAGCTTCTGAAATTGTTGGTCAAGCAGCTGGTAACGGTGTTAACATTTGGCTTGGTACATCAATCGATGATACATTGAAAGATGAAATCCGTGTAACAGTTGTTGCAACTGGTGTTCGCAAAGATCGTGCTGAAAAAGTATCTGGTATCAAAGCTCAACCACGTAAAGTGACTACAGCTCCTTCACAACCATCAGCTCCTACTCAACAAGTTGTTCAAGAAGAACAACGTCCAGTCTCTCAACCTTCATTTGAACGTCAACCAAATTTTGACTATAATGAAACACCTTCAATGCCACAACCAGGAGTTCGTCCTGCAGCGGCAGCTCCTCAACAGGAGCAGTCAGCTTTTGGTAATTGGGATTTGAGACGTGATAATATTTCTCGTCCTGAAACTGGTCAACTAGATAGTCAATTGACTATGTCTACATTCTCAAGTGATGTCGAAGATGATGATGAATTAGAGACACCACCATTCTTTAAAAATCGTTAATAATGACTGTAGAAAAGAATAAAAATAATGTTTATCAAGCGGTAAAAGAAGCATGTGAAAAGGCTAATCGCTCTAGTGATGAAGTCAATATTATTGCCGTAACCAAATATGTTTCAAGTGATGTCGCTGAGGAATTGGTTCAAACGGGAATTAAGCACATTGCTGAAAATCGTGTTGATAAATTCTTAGATAAGTATCAAGCTTTAAAAAATTATGATTTGACTTGGCACCTTATTGGTACCTTGCAACGTCGTAAAGTAAAGGATGTTATTAATTTAGTTGATTATTTTCATGCTTTGGATTCTGTTAAATTAGCAGAGGAAATTCAAAAGCGTGCCGACCATACTATTAATTGCTTCCTACAAGTTAACGTTTCAGGGGAGGAATCAAAACATGGTTTTTCAGCTGAAGAACTTGATACTGTTCTAAAACAAATTGAAAATCTTGATAACATTTGTATAGTTGGACTAATGACTATGGCTCCAATTGATGCAGATGCTCAAGAACTTGATAAGATTTTTTCTGAGACAAATGAGCTTAGACAATCAATTCAAGAGAAAAAACTAAAGAATGTTCCTTGTGATCAGTTAAGCATGGGGATGAGTCGAGACTATGACATGGCTATTCAGAATGGATCAACCTTTGTCAGAATAGGCAGTGCATTCTTTAAAGAGAACGGAGAATAACCTTATGGCATTAAAAGACGCAATTGATAAAATTGTTTCATATTTTGATACCGACGAAGTAACAGATTATGAAGATGCTGCTAAAGAAGAGGCTAAAGCACGTCCAGTAAAAGCACGTCCAGTAAAAGCACAGAGACCTGTGCAGACACCACCTCCTCGTCAGCAACGTCAACCTGAGCGTTCTCAGGCAACAGTCCCTCCTCGTCGCCAACATGTTAATTCAGACTTACAGGAAACTCAAGTCCTTCGTAGTTTACCTCTGAGTCGTTCACAAGCAAATCAGGGACCACAACAAATGAATACAACTAAAACAACAATTGCAATTAAATATCCTAAAAAGTATGAAGATGCTCAGGAAATTGTAGAACTATTGATTGAAAATGAATGTGTTTTAATCGATTTTCAATATATGTTGGAAGCGCAAGCTCGTCGTTGTCTTGACTTTATTGATGGTGCTAGCAAGGTACTTACAGGCAACTTGCAAAAAGTCGGCTCTTCAATGTATTTGCTTACGCCAATTAATGTCGTAGTTGACATTGAAGAGATTGGTTTGGCTCACGGCAACCAAGAAGCTAATTTTGACTTCGACATGAAGAGACGTTAAGTGATGTCAGTATTACTTTATGTTATTTGGGCACGTGTTGTTAACGTGATAGAGATTCTTCTTGTAGTCTATGCTTTGTTATCCTGGTTTCCAGGAGCTTATGATACTAGACTTGGAAGAATCATTAGACAAATTGTTCAACCGATTCTCGCACCATTTCGTCGCTTGAATTTAGCTTTTGCTGGTATTGATTTTTCAATAATCGTAATTGTACTTCTACTAAACTTTTCACTTAGAATTCTTAGATTTATTCTACTCTGATGTCAGATATTAAAAAAATTGAACAGCATTACTCGTTAGATGAACGGCCTTTTCTAGAGAAGGTTAGGGGATTTTGTCATTTAGTTGATGAGAGGTACAGTCCTTACTTAACTGATTTCTTGAACCCTCGTGAAATTCAGATTGTTGAAGAGTTGGCTCATTATTACAATTTAAAATTTTTTGTGAGTTCAACTCTTGAATCTGAAGAGTATGGAAGAGTGATACTTGCTCCCGAATATTACGAGCTTGAAGAAGATGACTTTGAAATTAAACGATTAGAAATCTCATATGCGAGACAGTTCAATAAGTTGACACACCCAAAAGTTTTGGGAGCACTGATTAATCAGCTTGGTCTTGATCGTCAAGTATTTGGAGATATTATTCTTGATGAAGAAGGACGTGTTCAATTTTACATTGCTTCTCATTTAGCAAGTTATGCGATAATGACTATTACTAAGATTGGTAATGTTTCGATTACTCTAAAAGAAGTAAGTAAAGACGATTGGATTTCAAATCAAGAAAAGTATTCAAAAACTTTTGTCTTACTTTCCAGTATGCGTCTTGATAATGTGTTGGCGACGGTATTAAACTTATCTCGTTCTAACGCCTTAAAACTTATTGCTTCAGGAAAAGTAAAATTAAATTATAGACAAGTTGAGAAGGCTGATCAGGCGGTTATTATTGGTGATATGATTTCGGTTAGAGGTTATGGTCGATTTCGACTAGCTCAACAAGATGGATTTTCAAAGTCCGGAAAAGCTAAAATCGTTATTGAAAGTCTGTTAAGACGGAGAAAAAAAGTAGTTATTTAATTTAAACCATTAAATATGGTAATGAAAAATAAAGGAGGCCTGTAATGGCTATTACAGCACTTGATATTAAAGATAAACAGTTTACAACTAAATTTCGTGGATATAATGAGCAAGAAGTTGATGAATTTCTTGATATTATTGTAGACGATTATGAAGATTTAGTTCGTGACAATCGTGAACTTGCTGCTCGTGTAAAAGAGCTTGAAGAAAAATTGGCTTATTTTGATGAAATGAAAGAATCATTGAGTCAATCAGTTATTTTGGCTCAAGAAACAGCAGAAAAAGTTAAAGCTTCAGCGGCTGACGAATCAGCTAACTTGATTAATAAGGCTAACTTCAATGCTACTCATTTGGTTGAAGAAGCTAAATCTAAGGCATCTGAAATTCTTCGTGATGCAACAGATGAAGCCAAACGTGTTGCCATCGAAACAGAAGAACTTAAACGTCAAAGTCGTGTCTTCCACCAACGCCTATTGGCTGCAGTTGAAGGTCAGCTTAGCTTAGCAAGTGCTCCAGAATGGGGTGAATTGTTGCAACCAACAGCTATTTATCTTCAAAATTCAGATGCTGCCTTTAAAGAAGTTGTTGAAAAAGTTTTGGATGAGCATGTACCTGATTCAAATGATGCAGCTTCATTTGATGCAACTCGTCAATTCACTCCTGATGAAATGGCTGAACTTCAACGTCGCGTTGCTGAAAGTAATAAGCAAGTTGAAGATTTCTCTAGTCCAGAAGTTGATGAAACAAACGAAGTTGTTTCAACTCCAGTTGAGTTTGGTATTCCAGACACTTTCGAGAGTGAAGTGGCAGATTTCCCAACTTCAGCACCAGTAGATGAAGATTTTGATTTGCAACCTGAGACAACAGGTGAAATTAATCTAAACGAAACACAAACGTTTAAATTGAATATTAGCGAATAAGAAAAATACAACTTACCAAGTATATTAACAGCGAGTGGGAGATGGTGTGAGTCCCACATTCCCTATTTGGATAGTTATCATTTTCAAGCATTCTAACTGAAATAAGTAAGTTAGAAGGATGGTCCTCCTTACGGACATATGAGGGAGCAAATTCTTTTGCTCTGAATTAAGGTGGTACCACGAGCTTTCGTCCTTTTTGATGAAGGTTCTTTTTATTTAGTAAATTAAATTAAAGAGGAGATATAATGAAACTCAAAGAAACCTTAAATCTAGGTAAGACAGCCTTTCCAATGCGAGCTGGACTTCCTAACAAAGAACCAATCTGGCAAAAAGAGTGGGAAGATGTCAAGATGTATCAACGTCGTCAAGAGTTGAACCAAGGTAAACCTCACTTCACTCTTCATGATGGTCCTCCTTATGCCAATGGTAATATTCACGTTGGACATGCGATGAATAAAATTTCTAAGGATATCATTGTGCGTTCAAAATCAATGTCTGGTTTCTATGCTCCTTACGTTCCTGGTTGGGACACGCATGGTCTTCCAATTGAACAAGTGTTGGCAAAACAAGGTGTGAAACGTAAAGAACTTGATCGTGCTGAATACCTTAAGATGTGTCGCGATTATGCACTTTCACAGGTTGACAAACAACGTGAAGATTTCAAACGTCTTGGTGTTTCGGCTGATTGGGATAACCCATATGTTACTTTGACACCAGACTATGAGGCTGCACAAATCCGTGTATTTGGTGAGATGGCTAAAAAAGGTTACATCTATCAAGGTGCAAAACCAGTTTATTGGTCATGGTCATCAGAGTCAGCACTTGCTGAAGCCGAAATCGAGTACCATGATTTAGTTTCAACTTCACTTTACTATGCCAATAAGGTTAAGGATGGTAAAGGAGTACTAGACACAGATACATATATCGTAGTTTGGACAACAACACCATTTACAGTAACAGCTTCACGTGGTTTGACTGTTGGTGCTGATATCGAATACGTTCTCGTAAAACCTGCCGGAGAAGACCGTAAATTTGTTGTTGCTTCTGAATTACTTAATAGTCTTTCTGAGAAATTCGGTTGGACAGATGTGGAAGTACTTCAATCATACCGTGGTGAAGAATTAAATAAAATTGTGACTGAACACCCATGGGATACAGAAGTTGATGAGCTTGTTATTCTTGGTGACCACGTTACTACAGATTCAGGTACAGGTATCGTCCATACGGCTCCTGGTTTTGGTGAGGATGACTATAACGTAGGTATTGCTAATGGTCTTGAAGTTGCCGTAACCGTTAATGAGCGTGGTATCATGATGGAAAATGCTGGACCTGATTTTGAAGGTCAGTTCTACGATAAAGTGGCTCCAATTGTTATGGAAAAACTCGGCGATTTACTCCTTGCCAAAGAAGAAATCTCACACTCATACCCATTCGACTGGCGTACGAAGAAACCAATCATCTGGCGTGCAGTACCACAATGGTTTGCATCTGTTTCTAAATTCCGTCAAGAGATTCTGGATGAGATTGAAAAAGTTAAATTCCATTCTGAGTGGGGTAAAGTTCGTCTCTACAACATGATTCGTGACCGTGGTGACTGGGTAATCTCTCGTCAGCGTGCTTGGGGTGTGCCACTCCCAATCTTCTATGCTGAAGATAAAACACCGATCATGACTGAAGAAACTATCGAACATGTAGCTAAACTTTTCGAAGAACACGGTTCAGTTATTTGGTGGGAACGTGATGCCAAAGATCTTCTTCCAGAAGGTTTTACACATCCTGGCTCACCAAACGGCGAGTTTACTAAAGAAACTGACATTATGGACGTATGGTTTGACTCAGGCTCATCATGGAACGGTGTTGTTGTTAACCGTCCTGAGTTAACTTATCCAGCTGACCTCTATCTCGAAGGTTCAGACCAATACCGTGGATGGTTTAATTCATCCCTTATTACATCTGTTGCCAATAATGGTGTTGCACCATATAAACAACTCTTGTCTCAAGGTTTTGCGCTTGATGGTAAGGGTGAGAAGATGTCTAAATCGCTTGGTAACACAATTGCTCCTAGTGATGTTGAGAAACAATTTGGTGCTGAAATTCTTCGTCTTTGGGTAACAAGTGTTGATACAACTAATGACGTTCGTATCTCAATGGATATCCTTAGCCAAGTATCAGAATCTTATCGTAAGATTCGTAACACACTTCGTTTCTTGATTGCCAATACCTCTGACTTCAATCCAACAACTGATGCTGTAGCCTTTGAAGACTTGCGTTCTGTAGATCAGTACATGACTATTCGATTTAACCAATTGGTTAAGACTATTCGTGATGCCTATGCAAACTTTGAGTTCTTGACTATCTACAAAGCCTTAGTTAACTTTATTAACGTTGAGTTGTCTGCCTTCTATCTTGATTTTGCCAAAGATGTGGTTTATATTGAGAGTGCGGAATCACTTGAACGTCGTCAAATGCAAACAGTCTTCTACGATATTCTTGTTAAAATCACAAAACTATTGACACCAATCCTTCCTCACACTGCAGAAGAAATTTGGTCATATCTTGAATTTGAAACAGAAGACTATGTTCAATTGTCAGAGTTGCCAGAAGCAGAAGATTTTGTGGGTCAAGATGCACTTCTTGAAAGATGGAATGCCTTCATGGATTTCCGTGGCCAAGCTCAAAAAGCTTTGGAAGAAGCTCGTAATGAAAAAGTTATCGGTAAATCGCTTGAAGCTCATTTGACAATCTATCCTAATGCTGAAGTCAAAGAACTTCTTGAAGGTTTGAACACTAACCTTGCTCAACTTTTGATTGTTTCAGCATTGACTATTGCTGAAGGAGAAGCACCTGAATCTGCTGTAAGCTTTGAAGGTGTGGCATTCACAGTAGAACGTGCTAAAGGTGATGTCTGTGATCGTTGTCGTCGTATCGATCCAACTACTAAAGAACGTAGCTACAACGCAACTATCTGTGATCACTGTGCTAGCATTGTTGAAGAAAACTTTGCTGAAGGTGTAGCAGAAGGTTTTGAAGTAAAAGCAAAATAAAAAGAGTTCACCGTGAACTCTTTTTCTATTTGTTTTTCGAATATAGTATTGAACACAATAAAAAACTAGCTCAGCTAGTTTTTTATTATAGTCCGTAGTTATAATCATCGTCTTGCATGGCTTCGACAGTTCCTAGAAGGTAACCATTACCAACTTGAGAGAAGAAGTCGTGGTTAGATGTTCCTGTAGAAATACCATTCATAACGATTGGGTTAACATCGTTCGCACTATCTGGGAAGAGTGGATCTTGTCCTAGGTTCATAAGAGCCTTGTTGGCGTTGTAACGAAGGAAAGTCATAACTTCTTCAGTCCATCCAACACCGTCATAAAGAGATTTAGTGTAGAGCTCTTCATTTTCATACAATTGATAGAGGAGATCATACATCCATTCGCGGAAACTTTCTTGCTCTTCTTCAGGCAATTCGTTGAATCCAAGTTGGAATTTATAGCCAATATAGGTTCCGTGAACAGATTCGTCACGGATAATGAGCTTGATAATTTCAGCGACGTTAGCTAGCTTGTTATTACCAAGATAATAGAGTGGAGTGAAGAACCCTGAATAGAAAAGGAAAGTTTCAAGATATGTTGAAGCAACCTTTTTCTGAAGAGGCGTTCCATTTTCATAGATATCGTTAATGATTTTCGCCTTAGTTTGAAGGTATTCGTTACTGTTAGTCCACTCAAAAATTTCTTCAATTTCAGATTTTGTATTCAAAGTTGAGAAGATTGAAGAGTAAGATTTGGCGTGAACAGACTCCATGAACTGAATGTTGTTCAATACAGCTTCTTCATGAGGTGTACGGACGTCTGCACGAATGGCTTCAACACCTGTTTGAGATTGCATGGTATCTAGCAATGTTAAACCACCGAAAACTTTTCCAACCAAATCCTTTTCTTCAGCTGAAAGTTTACGCCAGTCATCAAGGTCATTTGAAAGTGGGATTCGTGTATCTAGCCAAAATTGCTCGGTCAATTTTTCCCAGGTAGATTTATCAATCGCATCTTCGATTTCATTCCAGTTAATGGCTTTGTAGTAAGTTTCCATTAGAAACCTCTTTCTTTATTGATATCGTTACTATTTTATCATAATTCAAAATCATGATATAGTTTTTTTGAGTTGATCTATTAAAAAAGTCGGCGAACCGACCTTTTAATGCATTTTGTAAATAAGAGTAGTGAAGTTGCTATCGTTAAATCACTATCTTAAATGACACAGCTCTCACATTGGTTAGAACCAACCTCTTCTCCATCATCTGTATAAGTACGGATGTAGTAGATTGATTTAATTCCTTTGTTAAAGGCGTAGTTACGAAGGATAGAAAGGTCACGAGTTGTTTGTTTATTTTCTGTTTTCCATTCGTAAATTTCTTTTGGTAACTCACTACGCAAGAATAGGGTTAATGACAAACCTTGATCAACGTGTTCAGTCGCAGCGGCATAGACGTCGATAACTTTACGCATGTCCATGTCGTAGGCTGAAGTGTAGAAAGGAATTGTGTCTGTTGAAAGACCGTTGGCCGGATAGTAAATTTTTCCGATTTTCTTTTCTTGACGTTCTTCAATACGTTGTGTGATTGGATGGATAGAAGCAGAACAGTCATTAATATAAGAGATTGAACCATTTGGTGCAACAGCCAAACGGTTTTGATGGTAGAGTCCATCTTTCTTAACGAGTTCACGTAGTTCTTCCCAATCTTTGGCTTGTGGGATGAAGTGACCATCGAAAAGTTCTTTGATACGGTCAGATTTAGGAACGTATTGGCCTGTAACGTATTTATCAAAGTAAGAACCATCAGCATATTTTGATTTTTCAAAACCGACAAAGGTTTCTTGACGTTCGCGGGCAATATTGTTAGATTCAACCAAAGTCCAGTAGTTCATAAGCATGAAGTAGATATTAGTGAATTCAACAGATTCGGGGCTACCATACTCGATATGGTGTTTAGCAAGGTAAGAGTGAAGCCCCATAGCTCCTAAACCAAAGGTATGAGCTTGTTGGTTACCATTTTTGATAGATGGTACAGCATCAATACTTGAGCTATCTGTAACAAAGGTAAGCGCACGTGTCATAGCTCTAATCGAACGACCAAAGTCAGGTGAAGTCATCATGTTAAGGATATTAGTTGATCCGAGGTTACATGAAATGTCTGTACCGAGTTTAACAAACTCTTGTGCATCGTTAAGTTCACTTGGTGTTTGAACTTGGAGAATTTCAGAACAGAGGTTGGACATGATAATCTTACCATCGATTGGATTGTGTCGATTGGCTGTATCAACATTGACGATATATGGATAACCTGATTCTTGTTGGAGTTTAGAAATTTCAGTTTCTAGCTCACGGGCATTAATCTTGGTTTTTGTGATATTTGGATTGGCAACCAACTCATCGTACATAGCTGTAATATCAATGTAGTTATATGGTTTACCGTACTCTTTTTCGACTGAGTAAGGACTGAAGAGGTACATATCTTCATTATTACGTGCCAACTCGTAGAATTTATCTGGAACTGTAACACCAAGTGATAGTGTCTTAACACGCACCTTCTCATCAGCATTCTCTTTCTTAGTAGAAAGGAAGGCAAGGATATCTGGGTGGAAAACATCCAAATAAACAACACCAGCACCTTGACGTTGGCCAAGTTGGTTTGAGTAAGAGAAGCTATCTTCAAAAAGCTTCATAACAGGCACGACACCAGAGGCTGCCCCAGCATAACCTTTGATAGGAGCACCAGCTTCACGTAGGTTAGATAGGCTAATACCTACCCCACCACCAATACGTGATAACTGGAGGGCCGAGTTGATAGAACGTCCGATTGAATTCATGTCATCCGTTACTTGAATAAGGAAACATGACACGAGTTCACCACGACGGCTACGTCCAGCATTTAGAAATGAAGGAGTAGCAGGTTGGTAACGTTGGTGAATCATTTCGTTAGCAAGGTCACTAGCAAGGTTTTCATCACCATCAGCAAAGTAAAGGGCGTTGAAAAGAACGCGATCTTCAATACTTTCGAGGTAAGACTCGCCATCGTTTGTTTTGAGGGCATATTGTTGGTAGAACTTGTAGGCTGCCATGAAAGATTGGAAGCGGAATTTTTGAGAATGAATTTCTGCAGACAACTTTTCGATGAAAGCAGGTTCGTATTTACCGATGAATTCAGACTCGATATAATCGTTCTCAATCAAATAATTAATTTTATCTGTGATGCTGTTGAATGCCATTGAATTTGGCTTAACGTTTTCAAGGAAGAAGGCACGAAGTGCTTCTTTGTCCTTATGCAAAGGAATTTGACCGTTAACAGGACGGTTAATTTCGTTGTTGAGGCGGAAGTATGAGACATCGCCAAGATTTTTTAAAGACATAATACAGATACCAGGCTCAGTTTAATAGTATATTAAGGTTAAAATATTAAACTAAGCAAACAAGTTCCTTTCTATTTAAAAACTTGATAATTAAAGGATTTCTTTAAGTTTAGTCGGTTGAAAACCTGAAAAGACGATATCGCCTGCTTCAATAACTGGAGCAGCAGTGAAACCAAGACTTTTTACGTAATCGATTTTTTCTGGTTGTTCATCAATGTTGATTTCTTCGAAATCAGCACCTTCCTTTTCCAAGAATTTTTTAGTCATTTTGCACTGCATGCAGTTGTTTTTAGAAAACAATGTAATCTTTGCCATTGCAAATACTCCTTTATAAAAAGATTTTAAGTGACTAGGAGTCACTTTTTCAACTCTAATAGAATACCCAAAATATTGGGAAAAATCAAGCTAAATATCTTAAGGAAATACAATATTTTGTGTTTAGTATTGAAACACAACCCTATATCTTGTGTTTCAAAGGCTTTTTTAAGTTCTCTAAATTGAATAGAATTTGTTTATGAAAATGGCTAAAAAAGAAATATCTCACTATAAATGTTATGTAATATAACATCAAAATGCCGATTCTATTTGTTTTTTCAAAAATAACAGTGTAGAATAAAGAAAATTTTTAACTAATGGAGGTTCAAGTATGCAAGAATACTGTTCAAATCTAACTGTAAATGGTAAGACATTCTCTTTCTATGATCTCGAAAAAGCAGCAAAATCTCATGATGTTAAGGTCGGAGAACTACCTTATACCATTCGAATACTACTTGAAAGTCTCCTCAGAAAAAAAGATGGTGTCGATGTTAAGGAATCTCACATTTCTGATCTAATAAAATTTCCGAATTTTCCAACAATTTCTGAAGTACCTTTTAAACCAAGTCGTGTTATCTTACAGGATTTTACAGGGGTTCCTGTTGTTGTTGATTTAGCTTCCATGCGTGATGCTATAGTGGCTAATGGAGGTAAAGCCGAATTTATTAATCCCGAGATTCCAGTAGATTTGGTCATCGACCACTCTGTCCAAGTTGATTCATATGGATGTGATACTGCTCTTGAAGATAATATCAATCTAGAGTTTAAACGTAATAACGAGCGCTATGAGTTTCTTAAGTGGGCCGAACAGTCTTTTGAAAATTACCGTGCTGTTCCACCAGCAACAGGTATTATTCATCAGGTTAATATTGAATTTTTGAGTGATGTCATTATTGAAAATGATGGGCTCCTATATCCTGACTCTATGTTTGGTACAGATAGTCACACGACTATGATTAATGGTATTGGCGTTCTTGGTTGGGGTGTTGGTGGAATTGAAGCTGAAGCAGCTATGCTAGGTGAAGCGTCTTATTTCCCAATTCCAGAGGTTATTGGTGTACATCTGACAGGAGAGCTGCCTAAAATTGCCACAGCAACAGATTTGGCTCTCAAGATTACTCAGGTGCTTCGTTCTGAAAATGTGGTTGGTAAATTTGTTGAGTACTTTGGACCTGGCTTGAAGAGTTTATCTCTAGCTGACCGTGCTACTGTCGCTAATATGGCACCGGAATATGGTGCGACTTGTGGTTATTTTCCTATTGATGACGAGACTCTTAACTACATGCGTTTAACTAATCGTGATGAGGAACATATCCAAGTCACTGAAGCCTATACAAAAGCCAATCATCTTTTCTATGATCCAAGTAAAGAAGCCAAGTATACTAAGATTGTTGAAGTCGATTTGTCATCTATTAAACCTTCTATCTCAGGTCCTAAACGTCCACAAGATTTGATTCTCTTATCTGATGCTAAGCAAGAATTTCAAGATGCAGTGGTACGTGACGCAGGTGTCCGTGGTTTCGGTTTGGATAATGAAGAGTTAGCAAAAACTGCAAAAGTTGATTTTGAGGGTCATTCAGAAACAATTCAAACGGGTCATGTTGCCATTGCAGCAATCACATCATGTACCAATACCTCTAATCCTTACGTTCTTATGGCAGCCGGTCTTTTAGCCAAAAAAGCGGTTGAGAAAGGGCTCAAAGTCTCTCCAACAGTCAAGACCTCTTTGGCGCCTGGATCTAAAGTCGTTACAGGTTATCTCAAAGCTTCAGGCTTGCAAACCTATCTAGATAAGCTTGGCTTTAACTTGGTAGGTTATGGTTGCACAACTTGTATTGGTAATTCTGGAGATTTACGTCCTGAAGTGGCTAAGGCTATTGTAGACAATGACCTCCTAGCGAGTGCTGTATTGTCAGGAAATCGTAATTTTGAAGGGCGTATTAATCCACTTGTTAAAGCGAATTTCTTGGCTAGTCCACCATTGGTTGTTGCTTATGCCTTGGCTGGTAACACGAATATTGATTTGACAACTGAGCCTCTAGGCTTTGACGACAATGGTCAAGCTGTTTATTTAGAGGAGATTATGCCTTCTCGTGATGACATTGAGACTTATGTTGATAAATACGTCACCCGTCAACTCTTCCAAGATGAATATGCCAGTGTCTTTTCTGATAGCGAGAAGTGGAATGCCATTCCTACTGAACAAAGTCAAAATTATAAATGGAATCAAAACTCTACCTATATTCAAAACCCACCTTACTTTGATGCTTTAGGAGATGATTTGAGTATTAAACCATTGGATGATTTGAAGGTTTTGGCTAAATTTGGAGATACGGTTACAACAGACCATATTTCTCCAGCGGGTAATATTGCCAGAAATAGCCCAGCAGCTCGTTATTTGACTGAGAATGGTGTTGATTATCAAGAATTTAATTCTTATGGTAGCCGTCGTGGAAATCACGAAGTCATGATGCGAGGAACTTTTGCTAATATTCGTATCAAGAATGAGCTAGCAGATGGAAAAATTGGTGGATATACTAAATATGATGGTGATATTCTACCTATATATGATGCTGCTATGAAATATAAAGAAGCTAATCAAGATACGCTTGTAATTGCTGGTAAGGATTATGGTATGGGCTCTAGTCGTGACTGGGCTGCTAAAGGTGCAAATCTCCTTGGTGTGAAAGTAGTGCTTGCTGAGAGTTTTGAGCGTATTCACCGTTCAAATCTAGTTATGATGGGGATTTTACCAGTACAATTTATGGAAGGGGAAAATGCTGAAAGTCTTGGATTGACAGGACATGAGACCTTTAGCTTTGATCTTTCAGAAAATCCAGGTGTCCATGATGTTATCACTGTTACAGCTTTAACACCTGAACAAACCAAAACATTTAAAGCCTTGGTACGCTTCGATGCAGATGCTGATATTCGCTACTATAAAAATGGTGGTATCTTACCAATGGTTGTAAGAAAAAAATTGAAGGGAGCCTAATATGACAACAGTTGAAATTAATGGACTTAAGGATATGATTGCCTGTAATACTAGGATTTCATCTATTATTGATGACCATTTATCCTATGCAGGATATGATATTTCCGAGTTTATGGAAAATAAAGCGTCTTTTGAGGAAGTGATTTATCTCTTATGGAATGGTCATCTTCCTACGCAAATGGAACTCAAGTATTTTGAAGCTGAGTTGCGTAAGAACTATGACATTTCAGATGCTGTAGAACAATGCATTCTTATCCAATCTCGTCCACATTTGCACCCAATGAGTGTTTTACGTTCAACAGTTTCACTTCTTGGGGTATACAATGTGGATGCTGAGGAGAAATCCATGGAAGCCGTTTATCAGCAAAGTATTGAATTGATGGCTAAATTGCCAACAATTATTACGACTTTTGCACGCTTACGCACTGGTAAAATGCCCCTCAAACCAAGAGAAGATTTAGGTTTTGCTGCTAATTTTCTTTACATGCTGAATGGTGTTGAACCTTCTGAAATTGAAGTTGAGGCTATGAATAAGGCCTTAATTCTACACGCTGATCATGAGTTGAATGCTTCAACTTTTGCAGCGCGTGTTTGTGCTTCGACTCTGACAGATATTTATTCTTGTGTTACAACAGCTATTGGTGCTCTAAAAGGTCCTCTGCATGGTGGGGCTAATGAACGCGTCTTTGATATGCTTAAAGAAATCCGCGAATCAGGTGATGTTTATGCTTACTTGCAGGAAAAACTTGACTCTAAAGAGAAAATCATGGGATTTGGGCACCGTGTATACAAGAAACAGGATCCTCGTGAAATTTTCTTAAGAGATATGGCTAAAAAGTTGACAGAGGGTACCGAGAATGAAGAATTCTTTAATATGTCTCAAGAAATTGAAGAGTTCATGAAAGATAAGAAGGGATTAATTCCCAATGTAGACTTCTATTCAGCCACCGTATACCATACTCTAGGAATTGACAGCGATATCTTCACACTTATCTTTGCAATGAGTCGTGTTGCCGGCTGGATTGCTCATATTCAAGAGCAGCAAAAAAATAACAAATTGATTCGTCCTCGCTCACAGTATATTGGACAAGAAAATATGACCTATATTCCTTTAGAAAAACGCTAGGGAGGAAAGCTATATGGCAGAAAAAATCGTAATGACAAATGGACAGCTTCAAGTTTCTGATAGTCCAATTATCCCTTTTATTGAAGGGGATGGTGTTGGACATGATATCTGGAAGAATACCCAAGCAATCTTTGATAAAGCAGTAGAAGTAGCCTATGAAGGAAAGCGTCATATTGAGTGGCAAGAGCTCCTAGCTGGTAAGAAGGCTTATGATAAAACAGGAGAATGGTTGCCGAAAAAAACATTGGAGACTATTCGAGAAAGTTTAGTTGCTATTAAGGGTCCGCTTGAGACGCCAGTAGGTGGAGGGATTCGTTCTTTAAATGTAGCTTTACGTCAAGAACTTGATCTCTACGCTTGTGTTAGACCGGTTCGTTACTTTGAAGGAGTAGCAAGTCCGCTTAAGGAACCAGAAAAAACGAATATTACTATTTTTCGTGAAAATACTGAAGATATTTATGCGGGAATTGAATGGGAAGCGGGAACAACAGATGTTAAGCGCGTGATTGAGTTTCTCCAGACAGAAATGAATGTTAGTAAAATTCGCTTCCCAGAATCAAGTAGTATCGGAATCAAGCCAATTTCAATAGAAGGAAGTAAACGTCTCATTCGCTCGGCTATCGACTATGCTCTCAAGAACAATCTAAAAAAAGTGACCTTGGTTCATAAGGGGAATATTCAAAAATTTACAGAGGGTGGCTTCCGTAAATGGGGTTATGAAGTGGCTCAGGAAGAATATAAAGAAGAATTGCTGGCTGGTCGTTTAGAGATTAATGATATAATCGCGGATAACTTTCTACAACAGATTCTTTTAAATCCAGAAAAATTTGATGTTGTTGCCTTAACCAACTTGAATGGTGATTATGCCAGTGACGCCTTAGCTGCACAAGTTGGTGGTATCGGCATCTCCCCTGGAGCCAACATTAACTATCAAACAGGCCATGCTATTTTTGAAGCAACACATGGAACAGCTCCGGATATCGCGAATCAAGATAAGGCTAATCCTTGCTCAGTTCTATTATCTGGCTGCATGCTTCTAGATTATATTGGTTGGACTGAGGCAGCTCAACTGATTACAAGTGCTATTGAAAAGACATTTAAAGCTGATATCTTTACAGCTGACTTGGCATTTGGAAAACAAGCTTATTCAACGAGTGCCTTTAGCAATCAAATTCTTTCAATTATGTGATTGTTTTTGCTCGAAAATGAAAATTAACGATTGAAAACACCATGAAAGAAATTTTCTGAAAATGTTGTAAATAACTAGAGACTAGTATTTGCTTATGTTTAAAAAAATGAAAATGAGCAGCAAAATGAGAGACAGGCTTTTGAAAAACTTGTAGAAAGTACGTTTTAACCTTGATAATCTCAATTAGCTATGTTATAATTCTAAATTGTAAGGGTTATCATTGATAACTCAAATATTCCAAACTAAGAAGGAGAATCCATTATGGCTTCTAAAGATTTCCACATTGTTGCAGAAACAGGTATCCACGCACGTCCAGCTACTTTGCTTGTTCAAACAGCTAGCAAATTTGCTTCAGATATCACTCTTGACTACAAAGGTAAAGCAGTTAACCTTAAATCAATCATGGGTGTTATGAGCCTTGGTGTTGGTCAAGGTGCTGACGTAACTATCTCTGCAGAAGGTGCTGATGCTGATGATGCAATCGCAGCAATCGCAGAAACAATGACAAAAGAAGGATTGGCATAAGAATATGACAGAAATGCTTAAAGGAATCGCAGCATCTGATGGTGTTGCAGTTGCTAAGGCATATCTGCTTGTTCAACCGGACTTGTCATTTGAAACTGTAACAGTTGAAGATACAAGTGCAGAAGAGGCTCGTCTAGATGCTGCTCTAGCGGCGTCACAAGACGAGCTTTCTGTTATCCGTGAAAAAGCAGTTGAAAGCCTTGGTGAAGAAGCGGCAGCCGTTTTTGATGCTCACTTGATGGTTCTTGCTGACCCAGAAATGACTGGTCAAATTAAAGAAACTATCCGTGCTAAACAAGTTAATGCTGAAGCTGCTTTGACAGAAGTAACAGACATGTTTATCGCTATTTTTGAAGGTATGGAAGATAACCCATACATGCAAGAACGTGCAGCGGATATTCGTGACGTTACAAAACGTGTGCTTGCTAACTTGCTTGGTAAGAAATTGCCTAACCCGGCAACAATCAACGAAGAATCAATCGTTGTTGCTCATGACTTGACACCATCTGATACAGCTCAGTTGAACAAAAAGTACGTAAAAGCCTTTGTTACTAACATCGGTGGACGTACAAGTCACTCAGCTATCATGGCGCGTACACTTGAAATCGCAGCTGTTCTTGGAACAAATAACATCACAGAACTTGTCAAAGATGGTGATGTTTTGGCTGTTTCAGGTATTACTGGTGAAGTTGTTATCAACCCAACTGAAGAGCAAATTGCTGAGTTCAAAGCAGCTGGTGAAGCTTACGCTAAACAAAAAGCTGAATGGGCTCTCCTTAAAGATGCTCAAACAGTTACTGCTGATGGAAAACATTTCGAATTGGCTGCTAACATCGGTACACCTAAAGACGTTGAAGGTGTAAATGATAACGGTGCAGAAGCTGTTGGTCTCTATCGTACAGAATTCTTGTATATGGATTCTCAAGACTTCCCAACTGAAGATGACCAATATGAAGCTTACAAAGCAGTTCTTGAAGGTATGAACGGTAAACCTGTTGTCGTTCGTACAATGGATATCGGTGGGGATAAAGAACTCCCTTACTTCGACCTTCCTAAAGAAATGAACCCATTCTTGGGTTACCGTGCTTTGCGTATTTCTATCTCTGAAACTGGTAATCAAATGTTCCGTACACAATTGCGTGCTTTGCTTCGTGCATCTGTTCACGGTAAATTGCGTATCATGTTCCCAATGGTTGCTTTGTTGACTGAGTTCCGTACTGCTAAAGGTATTCTTGAAGAAGAAAAAGCTAAATTGGTTGCTGAAGGTGTTGCCGTTGCAGACGATATCGAAGTAGGTATCATGATTGAAATCCCAGCTGCAGCTATGCTTGCTGATCAATTTGCTAAGGAAGTTGATTTCTTCTCAATTGGTACAAATGACCTTATCCAATACACAATGGCTGCTGACCGTATGAACGAACAAGTTTCATACCTTTACCAACCATATAACCCATCAATCCTTCGTTTGATTAACAATGTTATCAAAGCGGCTCATGCTGAAGGTAAATGGGCTGGTATGTGTGGTGAAATGGCCGGTGACCAAACTGCTGTTCCACTTCTTGTTGGAATGGGCTTGGATGAGTTCTCAATGTCAGCGACATCTGTTCTTCGTACACGTAGCTTGATGAAGAAACTCGACACAGCTAAAATGGAAGAATACGCTAACCGTGCTCTTACTGAATGTGCAACAATGGAAGAAGTTCTTGAACTTTCAAAAGAATACGTTAACGTAGACTAATTATAAAAAGTGGAGGCTTAGGCTTTCACTTTTTTTTATATCTAAACGGAGACAAAATAATTGACTCATTCTTTAGTTAGGAGTAGAATACGGCTAACCTAGGTTAACAATTTTAACTATTTTTTGTCAAAATTTTCTGAATAATTCTCGTTTAAATCTTGGAATATTTCTAAAAAAATGATAAAATAGGTCTTATAATAGATAAAAGGAGTTACTATCTTGGCTAAACAATACAAAAACTATGTCAATGGTGAGTGGAAAACATCTGAAAACGAAATTACTATTTACGCACCTGCAAACGGTGAGGAACTTGGATCAGTTCCAGCTATGAGCCAAGCTGAAGTGGACGAAGTCTACGCAGCAGCTAAAGCAGCACTCCCAGCATGGCGTGCGCTTTCATATGCTGAACGTGCAGCTTACCTTCATAAAGCAGCAGATATCTTGGAACGTGATGCAGAAAAGATCGGTCAAGTTCTTTCTAAAGAAATCTCTAAAGGTTTGAAATCTGCAATCGGTGAAGTTGTTCGTACTGCTGAAATCATCCACTATGCAGCTGAAGAAGGTTTGCGTTTGGAAGGTGAAGTACTTGAAGGTGGTGCCTTTGACGCTGGTAGCAAGAAAAAAATTGCTGTTGTTCGTCGCGAACCAGTAGGTCTTGTACTTGCTATCTCTCCATTTAACTACCCAGTAAACTTGGCTGGTTCTAAAATTGCTCCTGCCTTGATTGCTGGTGACGTTGTTGCCTTCAAACCACCAACACAAGGTTCTATCTCAGGTCTTCTTTTGGTTGAAGCATTTGTTGAAGCTGGTATCCCTGCAGGTGTCTTGAACTCTATCACAGGTCGTGGTTCTGTTATCGGTGACTACATCGTTGAACACAAAGCAGTTGATTTCATCAACTTCACAGGTTCAACACCAGTTGGTGAAAACATCGGTCGTTTGGCAGCTATGCGTCCAATCATGCTTGAACTTGGTGGTAAAGATGCCGCTATCGTTCTTGAAGATGCTGACCTTGACTTGACTGCTAAAAACATTGTTGCTGGTGCCTTTGACTATTCAGGTCAACGTTGTACAGCTATCAAACGTGTCCTTGTAATGGATAGCGTTGCAGATGAATTGGTAGAAAAAGTAACTGCTTTGGTAGGTAATATCACTGTTGGTATGCCTGAAGAAAGCGCAAGCGTTACACCACTTATCGATACAAAAGCTGCTGACTTCGTTCAAGGTTTGATTGATGATGCAGTTGAACAAGGTGCTACTGCTAAAACTGAATTGAAACGTGAAGGTAACCTTATTTACCCAGCAGTCTTTGACCATGTAACAACTGATATGCGTCTTGCTTGGGAAGAACCATTTGGTCCTGTATTGCCATTCATCCGTGTATCTTCAGTTGAAGAAGCAATCAAGATTTCTAACGAATCTGAATTTGGACTTCAAGGTGCTGTCTTCACACAAGACTACCCACGTGCATTTGCAATTGCTGAACAACTTGAAGTTGGTACAGTTCACATCAACAACAAAACACAACGTGGTACAGATAACTTCCCATTCCTTGGTGTTAAAGGATCTGGTGCCGGAACTCAAGGTGTGAAATACTCTATCGAAGCTATGACTCGTGTGAAATCAACAGTATTTGATATCGCAAACTACTAAGAGTGTAGCTATTCAATCATTAAAAAAGTGTAAAGAGTCCCAATAATAGGGGCTCTTTTTCTTTTAAAATATGGTATAATAGAACTAAATTTCGAATATAGAGAGTTTTCTGACAATGAATAAATCTTATTTTTACTTGGTTATGAAGACGCATGAGTTAGAGGTACCATACACCGGTCAACTTCGTCGTGTGCGTGTTCTTCTACCTAAGAACTATGAAACGGATACAGATCGTTCTTACCCTGTCGTGTATTTCCATGATGGTCAGAATGTTCTTTATAGTAAGGAGTCGTTTTCTGGCTATTCTTGGAAGATTATCCCAACAGTCAAGCGTAATCCTGATATTTCGCGCATGATTGTTGTAGCCATTGATAATGATGGTCCTGGCCGTATGAATGAGTATTCTGCGTGGAAGTACCAAGAATCTAATATCCCTGGTGTCCAGTTCGGAGGTAAGGGTGTAGAGTATGCAGAGTTTGTCATGGATGTGGTTAAACCCTTTATTGATAAGGAATACCGTACCCTCTCTGACCGTCAGCATACAGCTATGATTGGTTCATCTCTCGGTGGTAATATTACTCAGTTTATGGGGCTTGATTATAAGGAGCAGATTGGTTGTCTTGGGGTATTTTCTTCAGCTAACTGGTTGCATCAAGATGCCTTTGATCGCTACATGTCGCGTCAAAAATTGGATGCAGATCAACGTGTTTACATTTATGTAGGGACGGAGGAAGCTGATGATACTGACAAGACCTTGATGGCTGGTAATATTAAGCAGGCTTATATAGACTCTTCATTGAGCTATTATCATGATTTGATTGCTCGTGGGGTTGATTTGGAAAATATCAAGATTCACATTCAATCTGGTGCTGAACACAATGAAGAAGCTTGGGCCGAGAATCTACCAGACTGTCTTCGCTTTTTCGCTGAAAAATGGGACTAGTCTTTATTAACGCAAATTAATTTAATTTAGGAAAAGGAATATAAATATGAATATCGAACATCTTAGCCACTGGAGTGGTCAACTTAACCGTGAAATGTATGTTAACCGTTATGGGCACGCTGGTATCCCTGTTGTGGTTTTTGCCTCATCAGGTGGTAGCCATAACGAATACTATGACTTTGGTATGATTGATGCTTGTGCACGTTTTATCGAAGAAGGACGCGTACAATTCTTTACTCTTTCAAGTGTGGATAGTGAAAGCTGGCTATGTGATTGGAAAAACCCACATGATCGTGCTGAAATGCATCGTGCTTATGAACGTTATGTTATTGAAGAAGCTATTCCATTTATCAAACACAAAACTGGTTGGTTTGATCCAATGATGACAACAGGTTGTTCAATGGGGGCATACCATGCGCTTAATTTCTTCTTGCAACACCCTGATGTTTTCAATAAAGTAGTAGCCCTTAGTGGTGTCTACGATGCTCGTTTCTTTGTGGGTGAGTTTGGAGGGGACGAAGCTATTTACCAAAATTCCCCATCAGATTATATCTGGAACCAAAATGATGGTTGGTTTATCGACCGCTACCGTCAAGCTGAGATCATCGTATGTACAGGTCTTGGTGCATGGGAACAAGATGGTCTTCCATCTTACTATAAACTCAAGGAAGCCTTTGAACAAAAGAATATTCCAGCTTGGTTCTCTGAGTGGGGTCATGATGTCGCTCACGATTGGGAATGGTGGCGTAAACAAATGCCTTATTTCCTTGACAATATGAACCTATAATTTCTTTGTCCATCCCATCTAAATAACTATAAAAGAGGAATTACTAATGAATTATCTTGTTATTTCACCATACTATCCACAAAACTTCCAACAGTTTACAGTTGAACTTGCTAATAAGGGCATCACTGTTCTTGGTATTGGTCAAGAGCCTTATGAACAATTGGATCAACCTTTGAAAGAGGCTTTGACTGAGTACTTCCGTGTAGACAATCTGGAAAACTTGGATGAAGTTAAACGTGCGGTAGCCTTTCTTTTCTATAAACACGGACCAATTGACCGAATCGAATCTCATAACGAATACTGGTTGGAATTGGATGCTGCTCTTCGTGAACAGTTCAATGTTTTTGGTGCTAAGCCAGAAGATCTTAAGAAGACTAAATTTAAGTCTGAAATGAAAAAACTCTTCCAAAAAGCTGGAGTTCCAGTTGTACCTGGTGCTGTCATTAAAACTAATGAAGATGTGGATAAAGCTGTGAAAGAAATCGGTCTTCCAATGATTGCTAAGCCAGATAATGGGGTTGGTGCAGCTGCAACCTTCAAACTTGAAACAGAAGATGATATCAATCACTTTAAGGCTGAGTGGGATCATGAAACAGTTTATTTCTTTGAAAAATTTGTAACTTCAAGCGAAATCTGTACTTTCGATGGTTTGATTGATCATGATGGTAATATTGTCTTCTCGACAACTTTTGATTATGCCCACACACCACTTGACTTGATGATTTACAAGATGGATAATTCTTATTACGTTCTTAAGGAAATGGATCCTAAGTTACGTAAGTATGGTGAGGCAATTGTCAAAGAATTTGGTATGAAGGAACGTTTCTTCCATATTGAGTTCTTCCGTGATGGTGACGATTATATTGCTATTGAATATAACAACCGTCCAGCAGGTGGTTTCACAATCGACGTGTATAACTATGCTCACTCTTTCGATTTGTACAAGGGGTATGCGGATATCGTTGCTGGCGAACCATTCCCAGCTTCTCAGTTTGAGCCACTTTACTGTTTGGCGACTTCACGTCGTGCAAGCTCTCACTATGCTTATTCAGAAGAAGAACTTTTTGATAAGTATCGTGAACAACTTAAAGTTAAGAAAATCATGCCTGCAGCCTTTGCAGAGTTGCAAGGTGACTTCCTCTATATGTTGACAACTCCAAGTCGTGAGGAAATGGAACAAATGATTGAGGACTTTGGTAAAAAAGCCTAGTCTGTATATGTTAAAAGCACTTCAGAGTAAACTGAAGTGCTTTTGTAATGCCTTATTTTTCGTGAAGTTCTTGATTTTTAAGAACCAGTTCTGAAACTTTAGCGAATTTTTTAAGTTTTTTGAGGTCTTCTGGATGGGTTACAAAGCTAATGACGCTGCCTTCATTTCCCATACGACCAGTACGTCCTGCACGGTGAGTATAGGCTTCGCGATCTCGAGGAATATCGAAGTTGATGACTACCTCTAGATTTTCAATATCGATGCCGCGTGCCAAGAGGTCAGTACCTAGTAAGAGTGAAATCTCATGATTCTTGAATTTTTCCAAGATAACCTTACGGAATTTGACGTTGATGTCACTAGCCAATGATATCGCTGAAGCCCCGTTAAATTGGAGGCGTTCTTCAGTAGCCCCAAGGTCAGATAGACTGTTAAAAAAGACAAGACTACGGAAGTCAGGTATATTGGAGAACTTACGGAGAAGTTCGACACGGTTACGTTTATCAACACTGATAAAATAATGTTTGATGGTGTCAAGTTCTTGATCAGATAGGTCATAAACGATGGTATTTTCGACAAGATTTTGATCATCAATTTTGTTGGTTGCCGAAATATAAATCATTTGATGGTCACGAGGAACATGGTGGCTGATTTTTGTCACAAAGTGGTATTGGCTATCACTGAGAAGCTCATCAAATTCATCTAGGACGATGGTGTTGACATTCATCATCTTGATCTTTTTGAGTTTAATCAGCTCAAAGACACGGCCAGGTGTTCCGATGAGAATTTCCGGTCCTTTCTTCAGGCGTTCAATTTGTCTCTTTTGACTAGAGCCAGAAAGGAAGAGTTGGGCAGTGAGTCCTAGTGGCTCAGCCCATTGTTTGGTCACATCAAAAATCTGTCCAGCAAGCTCTGAATTAGGTGCTAGGATAAGCAATTGCTGAGATTTTTTGGGCTTGAGTGAGAGGAGCAATGGGAGAAGGTAGGCTAGAGTCTTACCTGTTCCTGTAGGACTGATACCTAGGATATTGTCTCCTTCAGTGATTGGTGCAAAGAGTTCTTTTTGAATGGCAGTCTCTGTAGTGATTCCTTTTTCTTTAAGGAGGTCTTGCCATTGTTCAGGAAAGTTTTTAAACATAAAAGTCTCATTTTCTATATGGATTTGCTTTTATTATATCATGATTTAGTGTAGAATAAATAAGAAAGACTATATTAGATAGGAATTTACCATGCCTAAAAAACCGATTATTATTGGGGTTACGGGTGGCTCTGGTGGAGGTAAGACCAGTGTTTCTCGTGCCATTCTATCAAATTTTCCAGATGAGAAAATTGCTATGATTGAGCATGATTCTTATTATAAGGATCAGTCACATTTGACTTTTGAAGAGCGTGTATCAACTAACTACGACCATCCCTTTGCCTTCGATACAGATCTTATGATTGAACACATCAATGAGCTGATTGCTGGGCGTCCAGTGGATATTCCGATTTATGACTACACCCAACACACTCGTAGTGAAAAGACTTATCGTCAGGAACCACAGGACGTCTTCATTGTTGAAGGAATTTTGGTACTTGAGGATAAACGCTTGCGTGATTTGATGGATATCAAGCTTTTTGTAGATACTGATGATGACATTCGTATTATCCGTCGTATCAAGCGTGACATGGAAGAGCGTGGCCGTAGCTTGGATAGTATTATTGAGCAATATATCAGTGTGGTTAAACCTATGTACCACCAGTTTATCGAACCTACGAAACGCTACGCAGATGTGGTGATTCCTGAAGGTGTCACAAATACTGTTGCTATCGATTTGATTAATACTAAGGTAGCAAGCATTTTGAAAGAAAGTCAGAAAGCCTAAGCAGGAGCTTGGCTTTTTTGGTATAATTGAAACGTTATGATTATTTTACAAGGAAACAAGATTGAGCGCTCTTTCTCAGGGGATGTGCTCTTTGATAATATTAATATTCAGGTAGATGAACGTGATCGTATTGCCCTTGTTGGACGTAACGGTGCTGGGAAATCAACCCTATTGAAAATTTTGGTTGGAGAGGAAGCGCCGACAAGTGGTGAAATCAACACAAAACGTGATTTGAATTTGTCTTACTTAGCTCAGGATAGTCGCTTTGAGTCTAGCAATACCATCTATGCGGAAATGTTAAATGTTTTTGCAGGTCTTCGTGCAGACGAAAAACGCCTTCGTGACATGGAAATGAAGATGGCTGAGTTAACTGGGTCAGACTTGGACAAGTTAATGACTGACTACGATCGCCTTTCTGAGGATTTCAGACAGCGAGGTGGTTTTACCTATGAATCTGATATCAGAGCCATTCTCAATGGTTTTAAGTTTGATGAAAGCATGTGGGAGATGCCTATTTCAGATCTTTCTGGAGGGCAAAACACGCGCTTAGCTTTGGCGAAAATGCTGCTTGAGAAGCCTGAACTCTTGGTACTGGATGAACCGACTAACCACTTGGATATCGAAACTATTGCCTGGTTGGAGAATTACCTGGTCAATTATCAGGGAGCTCTAATCATTGTCAGTCACGACCGTTATTTTTTGGATAAGGTGGCGACAGTAACCCTGGATTTGACCAAACATAGTTTAGATCGTTATGTCGGAAACTATTCAAAATTCATGGACCTTAAGGCTGAAAAGTTGGCCACTGAAGCAAAGAACTTCGAAAAACAACAAAAGGAAATTGCTAAGTTGGAGGACTTTGTTAATCGTAATATTGTCCGTGCTTCTACAACTAAGCGTGCTCAAGCCCGTCGCAAACAGCTAGAGAAAATGGAACGTCTGGATAAGCCAACAGAAGGCCAGAAGTCAGCTAATATGACTTTTCATGCGGATAAGGTCTCTGGGAATGTGGTCTTGACAGTTAAGGATGCTGCTATTGGTTATGACGATGAGATTCTATCGGAGCCTATTTCCCTGGATGTTAAGAAAATGGATGCAATCGCCATTGTGGGTCCAAATGGTATCGGGAAAACAACCTTTATCAAGTCGGTAGTGGGTAAATTGCCTTTTATCAAGGGAACGTCAACCTATGGTGCTAATGTTGAAGTGGGTTACTATGACCAAACACAATCTGCCTTGACACCGTCGAACACTGTTCTTGATGAGTTGTGGAATGATTTTGCGACAACTCCTGAAGTTGAGATTCGTAACCGTCTTGGAGCCTTTCTCTTCTCAGGTGATGATGTCAAAAAGTCTGTTTCAATGCTTTCTGGTGGTGAGAAAGCTCGCCTGCTCCTAGCTAAATTATCAATGGAAAACAACAACTTTCTCATCCTAGATGAGCCGACCAACCACCTGGACATTGACAGCAAGGAAGTCTTGGAAAATGCCCTCATTGACTTTGATGGAACGCTTCTCTTTGTCAGTCATGACCGTTACTTTATCAACCGTGTGGCAACCAAAGTGATGGAAATTTCTGAGGATGGGGCAACCATTTATCTTGGAGATTATGATTACTACCTTGAAAAGAAGGCGGAGCTTGAAGAGTTAGCACGTCTTGAAGCAGAGGAAAATCAAGTAACAGAGGAAGTCCAAGTAGCTTCAGCGGGTGCTAGTGATTATCAAGCTCAAAAAGCCAATCAAAAAGAGATGCGTAAATTAAGCCGACGCATTGAGCAAATTGAAAATGAGCTAGAGACGATTGAAGAACGATTGGAGGAAATCTCTGCTGCCATGCTTGAAACAAATGACGTGGCAGAATTGTCTGACTTACAGAAAGAGCTGGATGACTTATCAGTCAATCAAGAAGCTCTGATGGAAGAGTGGGGTGACCTATCAGAACAATTGGAAAGTTAAGGAATGATGAGAACCTTTTCATGTTTTGAGTTGTGAAAGGCTTACATTGTTGGTATAATAGTCTTAGTATATAAAAGGAGACTAACTTTATGAACAAAGTAAAGAAAAAAGTGTATCGTAACACAACATCTTTCAACATGATGGCATGGGGATCATTTGGCTTCTTCGTAATCTTGATGTTGGTAGGCCTCTATACCCTTAAAGAGCCTTTGATGGTTAAGGGTTACTATCTCATGGGATGTGTTGGTTTGATTTCATCTTCATTTACAGTATCTAAGGTTGTCCGTGATAACCAAGAAGATGAAGAAAACTATAATAAGCTCATCGCTCAACAAACTTTCGAACAATAAGAGGAGAAGCCTGAAAAGGCTTTTTCTTTTTGCAGAAAATGCACAAATATTCTGACTCTTCCCTAGTGGAAGTGTTATAATGGAGTGAAGGGGGTTAGATGGTTTTGGAATGTGATAAGTCCAACTCATCAGCCCTAATGCCTTATAAGACTAATTATCGTATAAGAGTGCGTTAGTGAAAAGGTAGGTAATATTATGGAATTCAAAGTGAAAGATGGTCAAATCATCTATTATCGTGATCTCGGTAAAGGCTTTCCAATTGTTTTTTTGCATGGCAATAATTTGTCAGGAAATTACTTTGGTAAGCAAGGAATTCTGTATCGAGACTATCGTTTAATTTTCATTGATAGTCGTAATCACGGCAGGTCCAGTCGTCAGAGTGTAAAGATGACCTTTGAACAGATGGCTGCCGATTTGGAGGAAATTTTGCAATATTTGAATATCAAGAAGGCCTTATTTGTCGGTCATAGTGACGGTGCTAATTTGGCTATGGTTTATGCTAGTCGTTATCCTGACCGGATTGCGGGACTCCTACTTAATGCAGGGAATATGACCTTTAATGGGTTGACGAGACGCTCAAGATTCGCGGTCTATATACAATATCTGTGCTTAAAGGCCTTGTCACCATTTTCATCTAAAATGGATATCATGGCTCAGGTAACGGGTCTTATGCTTCATGACTTGCCATTAGATAGGGAACGTCTACATCAGGCTGCCTATCCTGTTTGGGTAGTTATGGGGCAAAGGGATGTTATCAGTATTAGGCATTCTAGAGAGATTTCAGAGCTCTTTCCGATTCATAAGCTCTATGTCCAACGTCGTGAAGGGCATCGTCTAGCTCAACGTAAATATAAGGTCTTTAATCATATGATTCGTGAGCTTGTGAGAATTAGTCGAAAAGAGGTGGTGGCATGAAGCGTTTTTTAGAGAGACTTCAACCTTTAAAAGCAGCCGTTAAATCCATCTTCTTTATCTCGATTACGGTCCTTGTCGTCATAGAATTGGTTCGTCTAAAACGGACCATCACTTTAGAGTCACTGGAGTCAGCTCTGTCCGGTTTGTCTATTTGGCATCTTGTTTTGATGGCTGTCATCGGACTAGTCGCTGTCTCCCCCATGCTCTTTTATGACATTATACTGAATAAGGAGCTAGAAACGGATTATTCCAAATCCTATATCTTAGAAACAAGTTGGGCTGTCAATACCATTAATAACTTGGCTGGTTTTGCTGGTTTGGTCGATGTGGGACTACGATATTCCTTTTATTCTGAGGATGGGCAGGAAAAGACAGGTGTTAAGGCACTTTCTCGTTTATTACCTTATTTTATGTCGGGCCTATCCCTTTTAAGTGGTTTGGTATTCGCTGTCTTTTGGTTCTTCCCTCTCAGTCCAGACTTAAGAAAATATTGGTTACTCTTATTGGGTATTTTCCTTTATCTGCCTTTTATTTTCTTTGTTTCTAGTCGTGAAAAGTTAACCTATTTTGGTCAAGTACCGTTGAAAACGAGGCTAAGTCTTCTTTTAGCTTCGACAGCTGAATGGGGAACGGCCCTGGGGAGCTTTGTCAGTGTGGCTTATTTAATGGGCTTACATGTTCCCCTTTATAATCTGGTTCCACTTTATTTCCTAGCGGTTATTATTGGTATCTTCTCTATGATTCCGGGTGGGATTGGTAGTTTTGATTTGATTGTGATTACCGGTCTGACCTCTATGGGGGTTAGCAATGCTCTTGCGGTTAGTCTGCTCTTGCTCTTTCGTTTAACCTACTACGTTATTCCCTTCTTGCTTGGTGTTATCTTCTTTTTCAAACACATGGGAGGACGTATCAACGAGAAATACTTCAAACTTTCTTCACGAGTATTTGGTGGAAGTCTCCACCGTTTTCTCGTATATTTGCTACGTTTTTTAGGGATTTTCTTGATTTTGTCTGCCCTAATCCCTGAACGCTTGGCAAATGTTTACTTTATTAGCCGTTTTGATCCTATTCAGGAACAGTTGATTTGGCAATTCCCAAGTATCCTATTTGGTACCCTATTCATTTTCATGGCTCGTCTCATTAGACGTCGGGTTAAGGGTGCTTTTGTTGCCTCCTTGATAACCTTTGTCTTGGCCTTAATTTATGTCAATCTCAATGGTATTTCATGGGCCATGTCTTTCCTAATTTTACTCTCTTTGGTGCTTATGTTGATCATCAGAAAAAGGTTGTATCATCGTTACTTTGTTTATAGTTGGGAAGACAAAACCAAGGATTTTCTTTTCCTAGCCTTTACGATTCTGGTTCTTCTCGTTTTGGGTGGCAGTGGTTTTTGGTCTCATTTGTTGCCACCTAAGAACCGAGATGTTCTTGGACATTTTGTTCATATTTGGTTTGATATTTTACTGGCATCAGTTATCATTGCAACTATTGTTTGGGGAGTCTTGAGAATTTTGGCACCCCGCAGGCCTTTTGGTCAAAGCATGGATGATGAGCGCTTCACAGCTCTCCTTGAGAAATATGGAGGTGCATCAGAAAGTGCCCTGGCTTATTTACATGATAAACGCCTCTTTTGGTATCGTGTTGATGGACAAGACCAGGTTGTTTTCCAATTTGCACAAACCAGTAACAAGTGTGTGGTTATGGGAAATCCGATAGGTAATGAAAACTATTACCGAGCAGCTTGGGAATCTTTCTTGAAGACCTTATCGGATTGGAATTTACAAGCCTTGTTTTATGAGGCAGATGAGAGTATTACCCTGATGCTTCATGATTATGGCTTTGATTTTATGAAATTTGGGGAAAATGCCATGGTTGATTTGACGTCATTTTCTGTTGATGGTAAGCATGGTAAGAAGTTCCGTAAGCCAACCAATCGTGTTGAAAAAGCAGGTTTCCAGTTTAGGTTACTTGATCCTCCATTTTCAGAGACTCAGATGCAAGAAATGAAGGCTGTCTCAGATATTTGGCTTAACGGTCGTAAGGAGAAGGGCTTCTCTCTTGGTTTCTTTGATGTAGCCTATTTGCAGCAAGCACCGATTGCTATTGTTGAGAGTGAGGAGGGAGAAATTGTAGCCTTTGCCAACATCATGCCAACCAAAAACAAACGGGTGGCGACGATTGACCTTATGCGTTATGACTTTGAAAAGGCACCCGAAGGTATCATGGATTACCTCTTTGTGAAACTCTTCCAGTACTTCCAAGCAGAAGGAAAGCAGTATTTTGATATGGGAATGGCTCCACTCGCGAATGTGGGTACTGAAGAAGATAGTTTTTTGGAAGAGAAGGTTGCCAATTTGGTCTATGTCTTTGCGCAGCGTTTTTACTCTTTTAGTGGGCTCCAACGTTATAAGGAGAAGTTCTCTCCAATTTGGTCTCCCAAATACATTGTTTATCCTAAACGAACTTGGCTCTTGTTTGATATGATTGCCATTCTAAGGATTGATAATCGAAAAATTGAAGACAGATTGAAGAAAAGACGACTTTGGAAATAGATATGAAAAAATAGCGAAACCCTAAGGATTTCGCTATTTTGCTATGTCATAGAATTATTTTTCAAATTCTGCTTTTGATTTAGTATCTGCGTATTCTTCAGCGACTTCGCTTGAAAGAATATCATTGTAACTTGGCAATTTAATGTCTTGGCCATATTTGTTACGAAGGGCAGTAGTGACCAAACGGTAGGCCAGGTTGGCGTTACGAGAAAGAATTGGTCCATGGAAGTAGCTACCATAAACATTTTTATAGTGGACACCCTCAGAACCGTCTTCCTTGTTATTACCATTACCGTAGACCACTTTTCCAAGTGGTTTTTCATCATCAGAGAGGAAGGTACGCCCTTGGTGATTCTCAAAGCCATAGTAAGTTTCATCGAACTCTTCGTTATGGATCTTGATGTCACCAATATAACGATTATTTTCTTGATTGAGGGTGTAGTGGCCCATAACACCGATACCATCAATGCGGACACCATTAGCCTGGATGTAATATTGACCAAGAAGTTGGAAACCACCACAGATGGCAAGAACTACTTTGTTATCTTGGATGAATTGACCAATGGCCTCACGCTTAGTTGGGAGGTCTTTAGCAACAATAGATTGTTCATAGTCTTGACCACCTCCAAAGAAGACCATGTCGTAGTGGTCCTTGTCGAAGTCATCACCAACTGAAACGATGTCGAAGGTCATCTTAGCACCAAGTTTTTCACCCACGTATTTGATCATAAGGACATTTCCGTTGTCACCGTAGGTATTGAGTAGATTACCATAAAGGTGGGCAACATTTAGGTCATAGGTGTAGTCACGATTTTCTGGAGATTTGAGTGAAGTATAAGTCATTAGTTCATCTCCTTTCCGACAGCATGACGTTGAGCAAGAATATCACGGAATTCAAGCATAGCAGTATAGGTCGCTAAGATATAGGCATGATTGCAATCTTGTTTTTCAATCAAGGCCATAATATCTTCAAGTTTTTCTGCTTGCGTAATCTTTTCTTCTGGATAGCCGGTTACACGAAGACGGCGGGCAATTTCAGAATGGCGAACACCACCAGCGTTAATCTCAGGGATATCCATCTCGAGAATGCTTTCAAAGTTGGCATCCCAAATCCAGCTAGTATCAATACCATCAGCATAATTGGCGTTAAGAAGGACTGACAAGCTAAATGGATAATCTGCAAGTTTAATCATATCCAGAGCTTGGCTAGCTCCCACTGGATTCTTAATTAGTACGAGAGTACATGATTTGTCACCAATCTTAAAGGTTTCTTGGCGTCCAAAGACAGCACGACTCTTATCAAAACCAGCTTTGATTTGCTCTGGATCCACTCCGAAAAATTCAGCGACAGAAACGGCAGCAAGGGCATTGTAGATGTTATAAAGACCACCGACATTAATCTTGTAATCTTGTCCATCAATGACAAATTCAGAAGTAGTGTTAGTGATTTTAGTCAACTCTGTTAGCTTATAGTCTAATTCTGGACGGTGGAAGTCACAGTTGAGGCATACATAGTCACCCAGATTAGCATAAGTATTGAGGCGATACTGAAGAATGCTCTCACATTTAGGGCAGACAATTCCTTCGGTATTATAATGTGCCAGCTTTGGAGCGTGTTTTTCAGTGTCAAAACCATAGAAGCGTACAGGATTGACCACTTCTTTAGAATTAAAGAGAGGACTGTCTCCATTGGCCAAAATAGTGGCCTCAGGTGCCTTAGCAGCACCATCTAAAATCATCTGATAAGTGGTATAGATTTCACCATAGCGGTCCATTTGGTCACGGAAAATATTTGTGAAGACAAAAAGACTTGGAGTGATGTATTCAGTGATTTTTGGAAGGCTAGCCTCGTCAATTTCCAAGACAGCGATTTTCTTACCAGACTTGGCTTTTTTAGCTGTTAGGAAAGTAGAAGTGATTCCTGTGATCATGTTGGCCCCACTAGGGTTGGTCACAATCTCACCAAAAGCTTCTTTAAGAATTCCTACTGTTAAAGCTGTTGTCAGAGTCTTACCATTGGTTCCAGTGACAACGACAATCTCGTAATCCTTGGCTAAAGTGTCTAAAATATCTTTGTCAAATTTAAGGGCGATTTTTCCAGGCAGGGTTGAGCCACGTCCCAATTTTGAAAGGACGAAATGGCTAGCTTTACCCGCCAGAATTCCCATGGTAGTTTTCATAGTCATGAATTTATTTTATCACAAAAAGTAGTGATTGTAGTCTCAAAATAGTTAGAATTCGTGGTATAATAGAAACTGTTTAAAAATTAAAAGAAAGTGTGATATGTATGGGAATACTTTCGTCCATTGATATTGATTTTTGGCGGTCACTCTTTGATAGTCCGCTGAAAGTTATCGTCAATAGTTTGGACATATTGATTGTTGCTTTTTTAATTTATCGCTTTATTAGGGCCCTACGAGGGACAAAAATTATGACCCTTGTTCAAGGGGTTGTCTTATTTATTTTAGTCAAACTGATTTCTGATTTTATAGGCTTCACGACGATTTCTTATTTGATGAATCAGGTTATCAACTATGGAGCCATTGCGGCGGTTGTAATCTTTGCGCCAGAGCTTCGTTCTGCACTTGAAACCTTTGGACGGACACCTCAGCATTTTTTGCAAAATAAAGAGGTTAGCTCAGACGAGAAGTTGGTTCAAGCCTACGTTAAAGCTGTTAAGTACATGAGTCCTCGTAAGATTGGGGCGCTGGTTTCTATTGAACAGACTCAGACCTTACAAGAGCAGATTGCGACTGGGATTCCACTTGATGCGGTGGTGACTGGGGAACTTTTAATTAATATATTCATCCCAAATACACCGCTTCATGATGGGGCAGTTATCATTAGAGATAACAAGGTTGCGACGGCTTGTTCTTATCTGCCATTGACGGAATCTAATAAGATTTCCAAAGAGTTTGGGACTAGACATAGGGCTGCTATTGGTCTTTCAGAACAGACAGATGCACTGACCTTTGTTGTGTCTGAGGAAACTGGTGCGATTTCAATTGCTTACAAGGGAAATTTCATCCATGATCTCTCTGTTCAAGAATTTGAACAAGAGTTGAGTCTTATCTTGTTGAAAGAACAAGAACCACGTCAGTCATTCTTCCAACGTTGGATGGGAGGTAGCAAAAAATGAAGCGTTTCGTAAATTTCTTTAAAGACGATCGTTTATGGCAGATGCTAGTTGCTCTCTTCTTTGCTGTGGTACTCTTTTTCACGGCATGGTCGGGAAATACGCAAAATAAAAACAATAGCTCAAGTGCATCTAATACCTTTACACAAACCGTTGAATCGGTTCCTGTGGATATTAAATATGATAGTGATAAGTACTTTATCAGTGGTTATTCCTATGATGCCGAAGTCTATTTGACGGCGACAACACAGCTGGCTTTAACGACTGAGACAAGTAGTGATACGCGTCACTTTAAATTAGTTGCTGATTTGTCGAATCTGGGTCAAGGAACCAGTCGAGTACCTATTCAGGTTAAGGATCTTCCAGCTGGAATGTCTGCGCAAGTATCGCCATCAACCTTGACGGCGACTATTGGTAAAAAAGCCAGCAAGACCTTTGACGTCGTAGCTAATATCACATCAGATAAGTTAGCAAATGGCTATGAAGTTAAAAAAGTTAGCCTGGATGCAACCAAGGTAGAGGTAACTTCGAGTGAAGATATCATTAACCAGATTGATCATGTTCAAGCAGTATTGGAAGGCGATTCCAACCTGTCTGAAGATTATGATGGGAACTTGGTCCTTCAAGCAGTTTCGACAAATGGAACAGTACTAGCAAGTTCAATCTCACCAGCTAAGGTGCATGCCAAGATTAGTTTGCGAAAATTAAGCAAATCTGTTCCTGTTAAGGTCGAACTGACTGGAGATAAGGCTAGCAATGTGTCTAGTATCAGCTACAGCTTTAATCGTGGGCATGTGACTATTGTTGGTAGTCAAGAAGCTATGGATAAGATTGATAGCATCACAGTTCCTGTGGACATTAGCCAAGTGACTAAGGACACATCAAAAACAATAGACCTTAAGGCAGAAGGTGTTACGGTTCAGCCTGGCACTGTTAAGGTTAACTTAAAAGTCACGCAAAAATAGGGGAGTTACATTTTTCCTAAATTCATGTATAATGGATGGGATTGAGAGGGACTAATCTCATAAAAATGTAACCAATTAAAAATGTTTAAAATCAAGGGTTGAAAATATTGGCGAAATCTTATAAAGTTAGATTATCTAGATAGATTTCACTAGATTGACTCTTGCTAAACAGCATCACAGTTTAAGGAGGATTTAGTGCTTAAGCACTAATAATAAAATTATGGGTAAATATTTTGGAACAGACGGTGTTCGTGGAGAAGCAAACGTTGAACTTACGCCTGAATTGGCCTTTAAATTAGGTCGTTTTGGTGGTTATGTGCTTAGCCAACATGAGACTGGCCGTCCTAAAGTTTTTGTGGCACGTGATACACGTATCTCTGGCGAGATGTTGGAATCTGCCTTAGTAGCAGGTTTGCTCTCAGTGGGTATTGAAGTCTACAAACTTGGAGTGCTTGCGACACCTGGCGTCTCATACTTGGTCCGTACAGAAAATGCAAGCGCTGGTGTTATGATTTCAGCCAGCCATAATCCAGCTCTTGATAATGGTATTAAGTTCTTTGGTGGCGATGGTTTTAAATTGGATGATGCGCGTGAAGCGGAAATTGAAGCCCTTCTCGATGCTGCAGAAGATACGCTTCCACGCCCTTCAGCTGAGGGACTTGGAACACTTGTGGATTATCCAGAGGGTCTTCGTAAATACGAAAAATTCTTGGTGGCTACGGGTGTTGACCTCGGTGGCATGAAAGTTGCCTTGGATGCGGCTAATGGAGCAGCTGCGGTATCTGCACGTAACATATTCCTTGACTTGAACGCAGAAATCTCTGTTATTGGTGACCAGCCTGATGGCCTTAACATCAATGCTGGTGTTGGTTCGACACACCCAGAGCAGTTGCAAGCCTTGGTTAAAGAAACTGGCTCAGCTATTGGTCTTGCCTTTGATGGTGATAGTGACCGTCTCATTGCTGTTGATGAAAATGGCGATATTGTTGATGGTGATAAGGTGATGTATATCATTGGTAAACATTTGTCTCAAAAAGGCGAGTTGGCTAAAAATACTATTGTAACAACAGTTATGTCAAACCTTGGTTTCCACAAGGCACTTGACCGTGAAGGTATTAACAAGGCAGTGACTGCTGTTGGTGACCGTTATGTTGTCGAAGAAATGCGTAAAAACGGCTACAACCTTGGTGGTGAACAGTCTGGACACGTTATTATCATGGATTACAACACAACTGGTGATGGTCAGTTGACAGCAATCCAATTGACTAAAGTCATGGTTGAAACAGGTAAGAGCTTGTCTGAATTGGCTTCAGAAGTGACCATCTATCCACAAAAATTGGTTAATATCCGTGTGGAAAATAGCATGAAAGATAAGGCTATGGAAGTTCCTGCAATTGCCGCTATCATTGAAAAAATGGAAGCTGAGATGGCTGGAAATGGACGTATCTTGGTTCGTCCAAGTGGTACTGAACCTCTTCTTCGTGTTATGGCGGAAGCCCCAACAGATGATGAAGTGAATTACTATGTTGATACGATTGCTGATGTTGTTCGTGCAGAAATTGGATTGGACTAAGTATGATAGCTAAGCTCAGAGCCTTCATGGCTACCGAAGTTTTCAAGTACCTTTTCTTTGGTGTCTTGGCAACTTTGGTCTATATGGTCAGTCGTACTTTGATTTTCCAGTTTACCCAACAAGGAACACTTTCAGCAGTCTTAGCGAATGCGATTGCCATAATCTTTGCCTTTTTTACAAATGACATGTTTGTCTTTAATCAGGAAAAGACAGGTATGGTTACGCGCTTTGTTAAGTTCGTGGGTGCTCGCCTATTGACCTTGGTCTTGGATTTGGCTCTGGCCTATTTCTTGGTCGATACCTATCCAGAAATTATTGGTCAATTTGTTGGTCATAGTCATGCTTGGGTAAACGGTATCGAGAGCCTCTTCTCTCAGGTCCTTATCATTGTATTGAACTATATTATTTCTAAATTCTTCGTCTTTACAGGCGAGAAAGTATAAGCAAAAAGGAAGTTGTTAGGAAATGTGTTAAAAGCATTTCTTACCAACCTCCTTTTTTGATATAATTGAAGAGACTTAAAAAAATAGAAAGATGAAACATGTACGTACAATTATCTCAACGCCTTAAGGATGTAGCAACCTATGTTCCCAAAGGCGCAAAACTCTTGGATGTAGGCAGTGATCATGCCTATCTTCCGATTTATTTACTTGAAAAAGGTTTGATTACTTCAGCTATTGCTGGAGAAGTGGTAAAAGGGCCCTATGAATCCGCTCTTGCTAATGTCTCAGCTTCTGGTTTCCAAGATAAAATGGAGGTGCGCTTGGCTAATGGCTTGGCTGCCTTCGAACCTGCTGATGAGGTAACAACTATCACGATTTGTGGTATGGGAGGACGTCTTATTGCGGACATCCTTGATGCTGGAAAGGACAAACTTAAGGGCGTAGACCGCCTGATTTTACAACCAAATAATCGTGAAGATGATCTCCGTATCTGGTTGATGGAAAATGGTTTTGAGATTATTGCAGAGTCTATCATGACTGAAAATGGCAAATACTACGAAATCATGGTGGCAGAAGCTGGACACATGAGCCTTTCGGACAAGGAAGTGCGTTTTGGTCCTCATCTCATGAAAGACCAATCTCAGGTTTTCCAGCTCAAATGGCAACGCGAAATCAATAAATTAGAGATTGCTTTAGGATCCATTCCACTGGCCAATCAGGCTGATCGTACAGCTATTGAAGATAAAATTCAAACCATTAAGGAGGTTTTGAATCATGTTAGCTAGTGAACTTATTAAGACTTATGAAGAATTTTGTCCACAGGAGCTTTCTATGGAAGGTGATGTGGTTGGCTTGCAGATTGGTAGTCTGGACAAAGAGATTCAGAAGGTTATGGTTACCTTGGATGTTCGTGAGAATACGGTAGCCGAAGCCATTGAAAAAGGTGTGGACCTCATTATTGCTAAACATGCTCCAATTTTTCGTCCAGTTAAGGATTTGGTGTCTTCGCCTGACCGAGATATTTTACTTGACCTGGTTAAGCATGATATTGCAGTCTATGTGAGTCATACTAATATTGATGTCGTTAATGATGGGCTGAATGATTGGTTCTGTGACTTACTTGACATTAAAGACACCACTTATTTAACGCAGACTTCTGAAAATCATGGAATCGGTCGAGTAGGTGATATCGTGCCTCAGACTATTGAAGAACTTGCTCTTAAAGTCAAGTCTGTTTTTGCCTTAGATAGTGTTCGCTTGGTTCGTTATAATCATGACAATCCTCTAGTTAGCCGTGTGGCTATTTGTGGGGGTAGCGGTCAAGGATTTTACCAGGATGCTTTGAAAAAGGGCGCACAAGTCTTCATCACTGGTGATGTTTACTACCATACAGGACAGGAAATGATTACTAATGGTCTCTTGGCAATTGATCCCGGGCACCATATCGAAGCCCTTTTTATCTCAAAGATTGCTGAGAAACTTGAGGCTTGGAAACTTGAGCATGATTGGAATGTGACCATACTTGAAAGTCAGTCCTCAACCAATCCTTTTGACCATTTGTAGGAGGATGAGTCTGTGACTTGGCTTTTACATCAAAATGTAGTCTTTTTGGCCTTGCTTGCTGGTCTTTTTACTTGGGGCTGTACCATTGTTGGATCGGCCATTGTTTTCTTCTTCAAGAATATTAGCCGTAAATTGCTAGATATCATGATGGGCTTTGCGGCAGGTGTCATGATTGCGGCCTCTTTTTGGTCGCTTTTGGACCCCTCTTTAACTTATGCGACTCAAAATGGCTATGGGAAGTGGTCATGGTTCCCTGCGGCATCTGGTTTCTTGCTTGGCGGTGTTGCCCTTCGTTTGATTGATGCCGTCGTTCCCCATTTGCATTTGGGGAATGACATCTCTAAAGCAGAAGGTATTCAACCTCGTAAGAAAAAGTTGTCCAAGACAGCACTGCTCTTTTTGGCTATCACCATTCATAATTTTCCAGAGGGATTAGCAGTCGGTGTGACTTTCGGAGCCTTGGCTGGTGGCAATATGACATTCGCGGGTCTTATGGGAGCCATTGGTCTAGCTATAGGTATTGGTTTGCAGAATGTCCCTGAAGGTGCAGCCCTCTCAGTTCCTATTCGAGCAGATGGAAAATCTCGTATCAAGGCCTTTTATTGGGGATCTATGTCAGCCATCGTGGAGCCTATAGGGGCTGTTATGGGAGCTGCCCTTGTCATGTTGATGATGGCAATCATTCCTTATGCTTTGGCCTTTGTGGCTGGTGCCATGATTTTTGTGGTAACGGAGGAATTGATTCCTGAATCACAAACCAATGGTAATACTGACGTAGCAACCTTGGGCCTTATGGTTGGCTTTGTCGTCATGATGGTCATGGACGTGGCCTTGGGGTAAAAGAATAATAAAAAGCTGTGCCTATTGATATAGGACTCAGCTCTTTTCAAATAGATGGAGTAAAAAATGAAAATTGCAATCGTTGGTGCAGGTATCGTCGGTTCAACGGCTGCCTACTACTTATCAAAAGAAAAAGGCGTAGAAGTTACAGTATTTGACCATGGTCTTGGACAAGCAACCAAGGCAGCAGCAGGAATTATCAGCCCCTGGTTTTCCAAGCGTCGTAATAAGGCCTGGTATCGCATGGCCCGTTTGGGAGCCGATTTTTACCAAGATTTAGTTTCAGATCTTGAAAAGGATGGTTATGACACAAGCTTCTATGATCAGTCTGGTGTAGCCCTTCTCAAGAAAGACGATAGTAAATTGGATGCTTTGTACCAGCATGCAGAAACGAGACTAGAAGAATCACCCATTATTGGTGAACTCTCTATAAAAAATGCTGAGGATCTCCCTGAATTCACTGGATTTGACCATTATCTCTATGCTTCTGGAGGAGCCAGAGTGGAGGGGGCAGAGTTGACAGCTACCTTGATTGAGGCCTCTGGTTTTGAAAAGGTGGAGGGACCAGTTACACTCTCTCCTCTTGACAATGGCACTTACGAGATTAATGCTCAAACTTTTGATAAGGTCATTCTCGCTTGTGGTGCCTGGCTAGGTCAAACGCTTGAACCCCTTGGTTTTGAAGTAGATGTTCGCCCCCAAAAAGGTCAATTACGTGACTATTTCTTTGAGGGGTTAGATACTGGTAAGTTGCCTGTTTTGATGCCAGAGGGCGAACTAGATGTCATCCCCTTTGCTGGTGGAAAGATTTCGGTAGGAGCTAGCCACGAAAATGACCAAGGCTTTGATTTGACAGTTGATGAGACTGTACTTGCAAGTCTGGAGGAAGAGGCTAAGACCTATTTCCCTGGCTTAAGCACGGCTAATTCCTTCTCAGAACGTGTGGGAACGAGAGCCTACACGAGTGATTTCTCTCCTTTCTTTGGAGAAGTTCCAGAACTTGAGAGTGTCTTTGTTGCTTCTGGTTTAGGATCTTCAGGGCTCACGACAGGGCCACTGATTGGAAAAAATCTGGTTGATTTGGCCATGAATCGCCCTGGTAGCTTGGATAGTGCGGACTATCCAGTGGCTCAGTACATTAAGAAAAAAGACTAATAGTATTAAAGTTCTTCTAGATATTTAGACTCAAGAATCAGCTGGCTATTTCTCGCTATTGAGGGATGTTGGCTGATTCTTTTTTATTAGAGTTATTTACATCTATTTCTTATTTGATTAGAAAATGATAAAATAGTAACTGTTCATCGATTGTAGGTGAATACTAATAAAAAATGGGGAGGGACTATGTTCCAAAAAGTTAAAGTATATGTGACAGTCTTTGTTTCCTTGTTAGTCATAAGTTTAGGCTTGTCTGTCAAAGCAGGGGCAGCAGAAGACTTGGCTGTGACAAAGACAAGAATTGTCCTAGAGAGTTATGAGTTTGGTCCTGCTGTAACCAAAGTCATTTTTGAATTTAATCAGAAGGTCACACCAGAGGTTGTCCACAGCTCAACCCAGGTTACAACAACAGGAGTTAGTCGTCAGGTGACGAATTCTTATGTGTCCGACGATCAGGGGCATGTGGTCTATTATGATAACAGCAAGTACGTGACGCTTGAATTGAGCCTACCTTCTTATAATCGCTACAATATGGGTGGAAATGCTGAACCTATGTATTTTAACCTTTCTACTTGGACTAACCAATGGCTGGAAAGTTATATGGTATCGATGAAAGATTTGTCAGTAGTGGCAGAAGGTAGTAGTCAGTCGCAAATGGTGTCTTCTGAGCAAGATGCCATCAATAATCGTTTGATGCCAACAACGGAGGTTTTCGATGAGCGAGGGCAGGTAGGTAACATGCAGTATGCGGCTTATAGTGCCCAGACTGGTACAGGAAATAGCACCAAACCTTTGATAGTCTGGCTACACGGCATTGGTGAAAGAGGGACAGATATGAATATTCCCCTTCTTTCAAATGACGTCTATGCACTTACCCAGCCTGATATTCAAGGTCATTTCTTAACAACTGGTGATCAGGCGCGTGGGGTCAATGTGCTTGCTGTTCAAACGCAGACACCTTGGGGGTCGGATAATGCAGCACAACTCAAAGAGACCATTGATACATACCTAGCTAATCACCCAGAGGTAGATAAGGGACGAATTTATCTTGCAGGGGTTTCCAATGGTGGTGGTATGGTCTTGACCATGGGAGCAACCTATCCAGATTATTTTGCAGCTCTCATTCCAATTGCTGCTCCCTTAACTGTTGACCAATCTGGGATTGATAAACTGAAGAACCAGCCTATGTGGTTGATTCACACGAAAGCGGACACAACAGTTCAACCAGAAAATAGTGTCTTGCCTCTATACAAGAGTTTGATTACCTCTGGAGCTTCTAACAAATGGTTTTCATACTTTGAAACAGCTACCGGGACTGATCTTCCTGGTACAGAGTATGATGGGCATTGGGCTTGGATTTATTTCTTCCATGACCAGGTGATTGGCGTTCAGCATCCTGAAAATACGAAAAATTGGGATGGTTATAGTGGTATGGTAGCCACTGACCCAACCTATGGCGGTGGCTCTCGAGCTAGTGTCAATGGGCAAACCTATAACAGTATCTTTGACTGGATGAGTGCACAAAGGCACTGAAGAAGATGATGATTACGCTTTCTAAGGAAAGTGCTACAAGAGGTTATCTTCAATCTAAAAGGGTTTCAATCGAAATCCTTTTTTCATTGGATTAAGAAAATGGACACTTGTGATTTTCTTAATGAAAGCTTAAGAACATAGGGTTTACCGTGACAAGAGGGCTGAAAAATGCTAAAATATAGGTAATATATTAGAGAAAAAAGGAGCCTTCTTATGAAAGGTATTATTCTTGCAGGCGGTTCAGGGACGCGTTTGTATCCATTGACTCGTGCTGCATCAAAACAACTGATGCCGATTTACGATAAACCAATGATTTATTACCCACTATCAACACTTATGTTGGCTGGTATTAAGGAAATCCTCATCATCTCAACACCACAGGACCTTCCACGTTTTGAAGAGCTCCTTGGTGATGGTTCTGAGTTCGGTATTTCCCTTTCTTACGCAGTACAACCAAGTCCAGATGGATTGGCTCAAGCCTTTATCATTGGTGAAGACTTCATTGGTGATGATAGTGTTGCCCTTGTTCTTGGGGACAATATTTTCCATGGCAATGGTCTTTCTGCCATGCTTCAACGTGCCGAAGCTAAGGAAAAAGGAGCTACAGTCTTTGGTTATCAAGTTAAGGATCCAGAACGTTTTGGTGTTGTTGAATTTGACGACAATATGAATGCCATCTCAATCGAGGAAAAACCTGAGCATCCAAAATCAAACTTTGCTGTAACTGGTCTTTATTTCTATGACAATGATGTTGTGAAAATTGCCAAAAATATCAAACCAAGTCCTCGTGGCGAACTTGAAATCACGGATGTTAACAAGGCTTACTTAGAACGTGGTGACCTCTCTGTTGAACTTATGGGACGTGGCTTTGCTTGGTTGGATACAGGCACTCACGAAAGTCTCTTGCAAGCTGCTCAGTACATTGAAACAGTTCAGCGTTTGCAAAATGTTCAAGTGGCTAACCTTGAGGAAATTGCCTATCGCATGGGCTACATTACTAAAGAGCAGGTCCTCGAATTGGCACAACCACTTAAGAAGAATGAATACGGGCAATATTTGCTCCGTTTGATTGGAGAAGCATAATGACTGAACAATTTTTTGGTAAAGAATTAGCTGCACGTAAGATTGAAGCCATCCCAGGTTTACTTGAATTTGATATTCCAGTACATGGAGATAACCGTGGATGGTTCAAGGAAAACTTCCAAAAGGAAAAAATGTTGCCGCTTGGTTTTCCAGAATCATTCTTTGCAGAAGGAAAATTGCAAAACAATGTTTCTTTCTCACGAAAAAATGTTTTACGTGGTTTGCACGCTGAGCCTTGGGATAAATACATCTCAGTAGCAGATGAAGGAAAGGTTCTTGGAACATGGGTTGACCTTCGTGAAGGCGAAACGTTTGGAAATACTTACCAAACAGTCATTGATGCCTCAAAAGGAATCTTTGTTCCTCGTGGTGTTGCCAATGGTTTTCAAGTTTTGTCTGACAAAGTATCCTATAGCTACCTTGTGAACGACTACTGGGCACTTGAGCTTAAACCTAAATACGCCTTTGTCAATTACGCAGACCCAAGCCTTGATATCAAGTGGGAAAACTTGGAAGAAGCAGAAGTCTCAGAAGCAGATAAAAACCACCCATTACTCAAAGACGTTAAACCCCTAAAAGCAGAAGATTTGTAAGAATGAGTCTTGCATAGCAGTATCGCGACTGCAAGGAGCGTTATAAGATCGTTCCTGCCCTAGTGGGAACAAGATTCCCTAAGGGAATCTTGTAGGGAAATCCGGAGACTTAGGCTCCGGATTTAGCCATGAAACCAAAGGGTTGCTGGCGTCCCTCACTAGCTAAAGGAACGGTCAAGGAACTAAGAAATTTGGAGAAAAAATGACTGAATATAAAAATATCATCGTAACTGGTGGCGCAGGTTTCATCGGTTCAAACTTCGTACACTATGTCTACAACAATCATCCAGACGTGCATGTGACTGTCCTTGACAAGCTCACTTACGCTGGTAACCGTGCTAACATTGAAGAAATCCTTGGTGACCGTGTTGAATTGGTTGTTGGTGATATTGCTGACGCTGAATTGGTTGATAAATTGGCTGCTAAGGCTGATGCTATCGTTCACTACGCGGCTGAAAGTCACAATGATAATTCATTGAACGACCCATCACCATTTATCCACACAAACTTTATTGGTACATACACACTTTTGGAAGCTGCTCGTAAATATGATATTCGTTTCCACCACGTGTCAACAGACGAAGTGTATGGTGACCTTCCATTGCGTGAAGATCTCCCTGGACATGGTGAAGGTCCTGGTGAAAAATTCACAGCAGAAACCAAATACAACCCATCATCACCTTATTCATCAACTAAGGCTGCTTCAGACCTTATTGTTAAGGCATGGGTGCGTTCATTTGGTGTTAAGGCAACTATTTCAAACTGCTCAAACAACTATGGACCATACCAACACATCGAAAAATTCATCCCACGTCAAATCACCAATATCTTGTCAGGGATTAAACCAAAACTTTACGGTGAAGGTAAAAACGTCCGTGACTGGATTCACACTAATGACCACTCAACTGGTGTTTGGGCCATCCTTACTAAGGGCCGTATCGGTGAGACTTACTTGATTGGTGCTGATGGTGAAAAGAATAACAAGGAAGTGCTTGAACTCATCCTTGAAAAAATGGGTCAACCAAAAGATGCTTACGACCGTGTAACAGACCGTGCTGGTCACGATTTGCGTTACGCGATTGATTCAACAAAATTGCGTGAAGAACTTGGTTGGGAACCACAATTCACAAACTTCGAATCAGGTTTGGAAGAAACGATTAGGTGGTATACAGATCACCAAGATTGGTGGAAAGCTGAAAAAGAAGCTGTTGAAGCTAACTACGCTAAGACTCAAGAAGTGCTTAAATAATTGAAAAATCTATCACTTCCAAGCTAGTGATAGATTTTTCTGTTAAGAACTGTTAGGAGAGATGATGAATAGAAAAGAATGGATTGAATATTTTGAAGCGATTAATAATCGTAAGCCCACTATTCAGGAGTGTCAGCAGGCCCTTCTAAATGGTGAATTTGTTATGGAAGGAAAACAAGTTAATTTTTCCAACAATGGAAATTCCGTGACTGCAGGAACCATGCCTTTACCAAATCAAATAGTTAACCAACCTTATGCACAGCAAATGGTCTTTGTTAAGAAGAAAAAGTTTGGGAAGAAGACTTTTATTGGTCTTGGTATTGCTTTATTTCTTATTGTAGCAACAAGTCTTGGCCTCTTTTTGTTTTCTTCCAAAGGAACAAACTTGGGTGGTTTGTGGGTAACTAGTGATAATGCTGGTTTGGTTTATGAGTTAAGTGGGAAAAAGTCAAAACTTGTTGCAGGCCATAGGGAAGAAGAAATCAAAGAAATCTCTATTGGTCAGAAAGTAAGACAGAAGTTTGAAAAAAACTTAGAGGACGTCAGTGATTCAAAACTAAAAACGATTGCTGATTTTGACAAGAAATACCAATTACAGACAAAAGAGATCATCCTGGTAAAGACGGAAGTGTTTGGATACTATAATCTGATTCAGAAAGATGGGACAAACTTAGTTCTAGATTTATTCTTATCAGACCTCCACTACGGATCAAGAAGTACCAAAGATTTAAAAAAGACATGTCTTTTTCATAAGGCAGAGGTTCCAAAAGTTTTTGTTGGGCAATGGAAAAAATTTGATTCTGATGATGATTCAGAAGTAGAAGGGACTATCTCTGAAAATGGGGTTGTTACTACAGATTCTGATGGTAAAGATATCTTAATTGCTAAGCCTTTAAAAGAATATCTGGTGGATCAATCAGGCAGCGTAGATAATGGTAAGGTGCAAAAAGAGTTTGCTAAAATACAGAAGTCTCTTAAGTCACATGGTTATCATGCTAAGAGTGTTAATGACATCTACCACGATGCGAGCAAGTCATACTATTATGTCCTTGTAGATGGTGGTAAGCGCATTATTCTCTTAGAGGATAGCTTTAACCTTCTCTCTTATAAAGGTTATCTTGAAAGACAAGACAAATAGTAATTAGGATACCTCTAGCAGATAAGAAGTGCTTAGATCATATCCCAAAGTCTATCATTCCTATAGGGGGTGATAGGCTTTTTTTACTTATAAATACCACATTAACTTATAACAGCGATACAAATGATTACATAAATATTACAAAAATTACACAAAACACTTGATTTTTGTAACAAAATAGATATAATAGACATATAGAAAAGAGGTTTATGAAAATGAAAAGAAAAGTTATTCGTGTTTGCTCTCTTGTTTTGTTGTCTGTAGCTGTTTCTACAACCCTTGTTGGATGTGGCTCTAAGTCAGAAAAAGACACTGCATCATCATCTACAATGTCAACTTCTAAAGTTGTGAAGTCATCAACAAAAACAAAAGCATCTGAGAAGAAATCTGCTAAAAAGTCTAAGACAGAGGATTCATCTTCAAAGGATTCTCAAGGTCAAGAAGAAGCGAGTGCTCCTGAAGCTAGCTCTTCAAAAAATCAAGCCACAGCAGGAACTGATGGTCAAGCAGGAACAAGTGGTAGTGCTGCTTCTGAGTCAAACAAGTCTAGTCAAGCAACAACTGATACTCAAAGTGATGCTCCTGTTCCAGCAGCATTAGTGGGAACTTGGACTGGTACGAGTCCTCAAGCAACAGACATTAGTTTTACAGTTGATGCTGATGGGAACATCACTTCAAAAGCTAATTTCAATGTCGATTACGAACCCTATCGTCAAAGCTCAACAACTGCAAAAGCTGTTCAAATTTCCGGTAATCTCTACGTTTGGGAAGGTGGCGATTTTTCAACCTTGCTTCCTGGTATTACTGGACTAGGGGGAGCTGGTTTCCAAGCTAAGCCTGGTTTTATTCTTGAAAATGGAACCTACACGCCAGTTCAATTCATTTCAGACTTGGGCCCAACCTTTGATTATAGCAACTACAATGCTTTCCCATTCTCATTAACAAAATAATAGGAAGAGGCTATCTGAAGAGATAGCTTCTTTTTTGCCTCAACTCTTATCATTCATGGTCTCATTTCTGCTTAAAAAATGGTAGAATAGTTACATGCAAACAAAACCAACTTCAGCTTATGTGCATATTCCATTTTGCACACAAATTTGTTATTATTGTGACTTTTCCAAGGTCTTTATTAAAAATCAGCCCGTTGATGACTACCTACGGGCTTTGATTCGTGAGTGGGAGCTTTTAGATATCAAGGAGCTTCGCACGCTTTATATTGGTGGAGGGACCCCAACAGCTATTTCTGCCGAGCAATTGGACTACCTTTTAAGTCATCTTCAGAAAAACTTGGATTTGTCAAAGCTGGAGGAATTTACTATTGAGGCCAATCCTGGGGATTTGACGGTTGATAAGATTGAAGTACTCAAAAAATCTGCTGTTAATCGAGTGTCTTTAGGGGTTCAGACTTTTGATGACAAGCACTTGCGTCAAATTGGCCGCAGTCACAATCAAGCACAGATTTATGAAAGCATTGATAGCTTGAAGTCTGCTGGTTTCCATAATATTTCCATTGACCTCATTTATGCGCTACCTGGTCAAACCATGGATCAGGTCAAGGAAAATGTGAGAAAGGCACTGGAACTGGATATTCCACACCTAAGTCTCTACAGTTTGATCTTGGAACATCACACGGTCTTTATGAATAAGATGCGTCGGGGTAAGCTCAATCTGCCAACTGAGGATTTGGAAGCAGAGATGTTTGACTATATTATCCAAGAGTTGGAAAAGAATGGTTTTGAGCATTATGAGATTTCCAACTTTACCAAACCTGGGATGGAGAGTCGTCACAATCTCATGTACTGGAATAATGATGAGTACTATGGTGTTGGTGCTGGAGCCTCTGGTTATGTCAATGGTGTTCGTTATCGCAATAGAGGACCTATCCAGCATTATCTAAAGGCTATAGCTGAGGATGGTCATGCTAGACTTCACGAGGAGCATCTGACTAAGGCGGAGATGATGGAGGAGGAGTTCTTCCTTGGTTTGCGTAAAAAGTCAGGTGTGTCTATTAAACGTTTTGAAGAGAAGTTTGGTTTGTCATTTTCGGATACTTATGGAGACATTGTGAAAAAACTACAGGAAGATGGTCTCTTGGTCAAGGATCCAGAGGTGGTTCGTATGACCAAACGAGGACTCTTTTTGGGAGATAGTGTCGCTGAGCAATTTATCTTGGAGGATTAGATGGGATTAAAATTTAGTATTCCTTATCAGATTCCGTTTTATGAGACGGATATCACGCATCAGGTGAAGTTACCACATTTATTGGCTTTTTCATTGCAAGTATCTGGTATGCAGTCAGAGTCTCTGGGTAATACGGATAAGGAAGTTTTTGATAAGTACGGTCTGGTTTGGATTGTGACAGACTATGCGATTGAGATTGACCGTTTGCCTCGCTACAATGAAAAGGTGACCATTACAACTGAAGCCGTTTCCTATAATAAGATTTTTTGTTACCGTAATTTTTACATCACGGATGAAACTGGTCAACAAATCATGCTCTTTAAGACTACTTTTGCTCTTATGGATTATGAAACGCGTAAGGTAGCCGAAGTGCCAGATGAGGTGGTAGCACCTTATGGGGCTGATAAGATTAAAAAGTTGATTCGAGGGCCTCGCTATAAGGCTTTGGAAAATCCAATTGAGACGCTTTATCGTGTGCGTTATTTTGACCTAGACATGAATGGTCACGTTAATAATAGCAAGTACTTGGAGTGGATGTTGGATGTTTTCGATTTGGACTTTTTGACCAAGTACACACCAGCCCATATTGACCTCAAGTATGTTAAGGAAATTCATCATGGGTCAGAGATTTATTCAGGCTATGAGTTTGACCAAGAAAGTTTGAGCAGTCAACATCAGATTTGTGTTGATGGCAATATTCATGCTCAGGCCATTATCCAATGGAAAGAAATAGGAGACGAGTAAGATGACATATAAAGGTTATTTGATTGATTTAGATGGAACTATCTACAAGGGGAAGGATCGTATTCCTGAGGGAGAAGCCTTCGTTAAGGAGTTGCAGAAGCGTCAGATTCCCTATCTTTTTGTGACTAATAACAGTATGCGTACACCAGAGATGGTGCAAGAGCTTTTGCGTAATCAGTGTGAGTTGGAAACGCCCCTTGAGACCATCTATACAGCTACTTTGGCGACAGTTGACTACATGAACGATATGAATCGTGGCAAGACGGTTTATGTTATCGGTGAGACTGGGCTTAAATCTGCAATTGCGGAAGCGGGATATACGGTAGATGAGGAAAATCCTGCCTATGTTGTGGTGGGCTTGGACCGTGAAGTCACTTATGAAATGTTGGTTAAAGCAACGCTTGCCATCCACAAAGGGGCCATATTTATTGGAACTAACCCAGATTTGAATATCCCAACTGAACGTGGTCTTCTTCCAGGTGCTGGTTCCCTCTTGGCCCTTATTGAGGCGGCTACCCGTGTGAAACCAATCATTATTGGTAAGCCTAAAGCTATTATCATGAACAAGGCTCTTGAAATCCTTGGGACAGAACGTAGCCAAACTATCGTGGTTGGTGACAATTACTTGACTGATATTACAGCTGGTATTAAAAATGACTTTCCAACACTTCTTGTGACAACTGGATTTACCAAGGCGGAAGAGGTTGCGAATTTACCAGTAAAACCCGACCATGTACTTTCTAGTCTAGCGGAGTGGGATTTTGATGCGAACTAGGATTAATGCTGTTCTGACTCCGATTTGGCTCTTGGCCTTGTCTATTCTGGTGACAATTTATCTGGCATGGGGATTCTATTATTTTGATATTGACTGGATGCATCTTATGGACTATGTCATTATCGGAAAGACGGAGCTTTGGCATAATTTCAATGTCCTCATGCAGTACTTGACCTTTCCTTGGGTTGGTCATCTGACTATGGCTGATTTTCCATCGTCGGAGAGTGGGCTAAAGCATTTTCATGATGTGAAGTGGCTCTTTCATTTGGTACAGGGGCTTGTTATTCTACTGGCTTATCCAGCTGTGACCTTTCTTTGGCGAAATGTGAAGAAGGGCACCTTTGGTCTTTATCGTAGGCTTTATATGAGTTTAGCTGTTTTACCAATCCTTATTGGGGTTGTGGGAGTTTTTCTCGGATTTGATGAGTTTTTTACGCTCTTTCATGAAGCCCTCTTTCCTGGAGATAGCAGTTGGCTCTTTAATCCAATCTTGGATCCGATTATCAACGTTTTACCAGAAGAGTATTTCCTTCAATGTTTTGTGATTTTCTTTATTATTTATGAGGGGTTGGTGGTGAGTTTGACCTGGTTGGCCCATAAGCAGCTTACAATGTATTTGAAAAATAAGGAGTAGTTATGTCTATTCGTGATAACCATTTGCATACCCATCATTCCTATGATTCGGATGCGAACTTTACTGATTATTTGACACATTTTGATGGGGAGATTGTAACGACTGAGCATTATGATCTCTCTAATCCTTATACCAAACAGGACGATGTGCCCGAGTACGAGGCTTATAGTCACGAAATCGAAAGTCTTAACCTCAAGTATGGCAATCGTATTAAACGTGGCATCGAGATTGGTTATTATCAGCCTAGGGAAAAGGATATTTTGGCCTTTTTGGATGGGAAGGACTATGATCTCAAACTGCTTTCTGTTCACCATAATGGGGTCAATGATTATCTTGATGATGAGGTAGCTGATATGGACAAGGCAAGCATTATTCAAGAGTATCTGGACAAGTTGGAGTACGCTATTGGTCGTGTGGACGCAGATGTTCTGGCCCATTTTGACTATGGTTTCCGACTTTTTGACGTGACTGTTGATGAGCTAAAAGCCTATGAGGAGCAGCTCAAACGCATTTTCCAGAAAATGATGGCTAATGATTTGGCTTTTGAGCTGAATGCAAAGAGTATGTATCTCTATCATCACGAAGATCTTTATCGTTATGCCTTGGGCCTTGTTAAGGATTTGGGATGTTGCAAGTATTCTATCGGCTCTGATGGGCATAAGTTAGAGCATTTTCGTCTGAACTTTGATAAGATTCAGGGGCTCTTGAGAGAATTTGATATTACTGAAGATATGATTATATAGCGAAGATGGCTTCAACTGAAGCTGTCTTTTTCTTAAGGAAAACTTAAAGGAAAAGCGTGGTTGTGGGATTTATAGAAGATTTTAAGTTTTGCTTGTTATGCTAATGTCAAGCAAAAGAAACTTATGGTTTCTATCTTATCTTTCAAAATTGGAGGTCTTCTATGAAATTTCTCAAAAGGCATGCCTATGCCTTACTCTTTACCCTTTTTCTGATGGGGGCAAATGTCTACTCTCTCTTAAAGGTCTTTGTCATTCCCTCAGCAGTCTCAACGGTTTCAGCCAATACGACTAGCTCAAGCACATCTTCGTCGACAGCATCTACCAGCACTGGTAAGGTAACTAAGACAGATACGACCTATAAAGATGACAATATGGATATCAAAATCACAACGGGTAAAACCAGTGATACTACTTACTATGTGGCAGATATCAAGCTGTCAAGTGCTGACTACCTTAAAACAGCTTTGGCACAAAATACCTATGGGACCAACATCACCGAGACTACTTCAAGTATTGCTCAGCAAAACAATGCTATCTTTGCCATAAACGGTGACTATTATGGGGCTAATCAGTCAGGTTATGTGATTAAGAATGGTCAAGTCTATCGTGATACTGATCGAAACAGTGATTACGAGGACCTTGCCGTTTACTCAGATGGTAGCTTCAAGACCTTTAAGGAAAGCGATACAACGGCTCAAAAATTGGTTGATTCAGGTGTGGTGAATACCTTTGCCTTTGGTCCAACCTTGGTTGAAAATGGCAAGGTAGCTGTATCAGAAAATGAAGAGGTTGGTCAAGCCATGGCTGACAATCCACGTACAGCCATCGGAGTTATCGAAGAAAGTGACGGCAGTGTGCACTATATTGTCATTGTCTCTGATGGTCGTACCAGTGAGTCGTCAGGATTGACTCTTTATGAAATGGCAGAGTTGATGAAATCTTATGGCGTGACGACAGCCTATAACCTTGACGGTGGTGGCTCATCTACCATGTACTTCAATGGTCAAGTCATTAACAAGCCAACCACAAACGGAAACAAAATCTCAGAAAGGGCGGTGAGTGATATTGTTTACATCGGTTACTAAAAAATCAGCCAGCAAACACTTTTTCACCTACATCGGTTTAACTATTTTTAGCCTAGTCTTTACCTTTGTTTATGAACGCTTTTCTTATGGGGAATCATCCATGTTTATGCGCATGATGTTCTTTGCACCATTGGCTGGAGCACTTATCTATCTACTTACTGGACTGGGGATGTCTTGGGTGAGAAATCGTGCCTCGAAACTTCTCTTTAATTCAGCCATCGCTATTGTCGCTAGTGCTTGTTTAGTTAAAGGTATTGTTGAAGTCTCAGGACGTACAACTAGTGTAGATATGCCCTATTGGTATGTGGCAGCTGGACTACTTTGTTTGAGTATTATGACAGGATTTATCAGACCTAGAAAATTAGCTTAACCATGAGAGCTTGGAGCTGTGCTTCAGGCTTTTTGTCTTGCTTTGAAAAATTATTTAGGATAAATATACAAATTATAGTATGAAGAAATGATTTCAATTTGGGAAATAGTACAAAGAAATTGTCAAAAAAAATAACTGAGCAAGATTTTTTGTGATAGGAATTTAGATAGAACGAAATCTTCTGTAGTGATGAAAGTAGCTGAAAAAAGTAGTGGTTTCCAGTTAAGCGATCACAGTCAGAAGTCTCTTTAGGTATCCACTTGGTTTGTAAAAAGATACCGCATCAACTTTTTATTTATTTGAACTCAATTTCACAGCAGTTTGTTTTGGCTATTAAATATACAAGGATTTCAAGTTTTTATAAAAATATACAAAAAAGGCTTGCTTTGTTTTGAATTTTCAGGTAAAATGAACTAAAATCAAAATCGTTGATAGAAAAAGTCAGATCGTTTCACAGAGAATGCGGGAAGCTGAGAACGCATGAGATCAAAGACGACACATTCTTGAGAGCGTATGCGAACTCTGGATGACAGTAGTGTACGACGGGTGGTTCCGTTAGAGACTAGGAGTTACAAGAGAGATTTTGTGACTTCATGAGGAAGAGGGGGTGACCCCTGTTCGAATTAAGGTGGAACCACGTGCCAACGTCCTTGCAAAAGTTATTTTTGCGAGGACGTTTTTTGCTACACTTTTTTTAGAGTGTGTAGCGAGAAGTACACTTGATTAGAGTCGAACAGAAAGGAAAAACTATGGAAATCAAAGGATTACGAAAGATTGAACCCTATGTAGCGGGTAGTCAGCCTGCTGAGAAAAATATCATTAAGTTGAATACTAATGAAAATGCTTATGGACCAAGTCCAGCAGTCCATCAAGCTTTAGCATCCTTTGATGCCCATCAGTTACGAAAGTATTCGACTTTGGATCAAGCAGCTTTACGTCAGGCTTTGTCTGAACAGTTGGGTGTGCCTGCCGATCAAGTGATTATCGGAAATGGCTCAGACGATATCCTGTCAATGGCTTTTCTAGCTTTCTTTAATAGCGAGGAAGAAGTTTTGTTTCCAGATTTGACCTATGGTTTTTACAAGGTATGGGCAGATTTGTACCACATCCCTTTTAGAGAAGTGCCCTTGAGTTCTTCATTTGAGATAGCTACTCAAGATTATCTGGTTGAAAATGGTGGGATTGTCATTACCAATCCTAATGCGCCAACAGGTATTTATAAACCTTTAGATCAAATCGAGGAGATTATAAAAGCCAACCAGTCGGTAGTTGTGATTATTGACGAAGCCTATATTAACTTTGGTGGGGAGACGGCCTTACCGCTCCTAGAAAAGTATGACAATGTGTTTATCACTAGGACCTTTTCTAAGGATGCCTCCCTTGCTGGCTTGCGTGTCGGTTACGGCATAGGAAGTCCTAAACTAATGGCTGTAATCAATGCCGTCAAGAATTCAGTCAACCCTTATAATGTGGATAGCATTGCGGAAGTCTTGGCGACTGCAGCGGTTAAGTCCTGGGGCTACTATGAGGACACTTGCGCAAAGATTATGGCAACACGTGACTGGTTTAGCCAAGAATTGCAGGCGATTGGTTTTGATATCCTACCTTCAAAAACTAATTTTGTTTTGGTCAAACCTCACGGAGTGACTGCAGGTCAATTGTTTGACTACCTCCAAAGTAAGAAAATTTATGTTCGTTATTTTCCAAAAGTGGAGCGTATTTCAGACAGACTACGCATTTCTATTGGGACGCAGGATGAGATGGAGCGCGTATTAATGACAATACAGGAGTTACAAGCATGAAAAAAACGACATTAGCCTTAGGAATGCACGATAAACTTTTCAAACGTGCCCGTACCATGTATCAGATTGAACACCGTATCTGTGACTTGTTGATGACAAAGGGTTTCCTTCGAATTGAGACACCAACCCTAGAACATTTCGAAGTCTTTAGTGATGTCGTGGACAATGGAAACTATAATTTCTTTGACAAAAATGGAGAGCTTGTTAGTTTACGTCCTGATATTACTAGCCAAATTGGGCGTGTGATTGCTTCGACTCAAGTTCATACACCGATTAAATTTTCTTACTCTGGAAAAGTCTTTAACTACAATGAGGAAATGCGTGGCCTATCAAATGAGCATACGCAGGCTGGTATTGAGATCATAGGATTCCCTGTTCACCAGGCATTGGAAGAAGCAATAGCTTCTGCTAAAGAGGCTCTAGATGCTGCAGGGGTCAAAAATTACAAGTTTGAATTTTCACATGCCCGCCTTCTACAACTCATTTTTGAAGAATTAAACCTTCCAGCTGTAAAAGAAGCAGAGTTGGCGGCCTATATCCGTGACAAATCGATCACCGGTCTTAAGGAGTTCACCAAAGAAAATCCAAGTCAATATGACAAGGTCTTGGAGCAGTTACCCTTCTTGTTTGGTGAGACAAATGCTGTCTTGACCAAGGCTAGACAGTTAACAGACAGTGAAGCCTTTTTGACGGCCTTGGATAGTTTGGAAGTTTTAACTAATCGTTTATCAGATAGTCTCCCAGAGACGACGCTTGATTTGGCTCAATTGCCAGCAGTGCCTTACTACACGGGCATGATGTTTAAGGTCTTCGGTGACAAGGTACCAGATGCCTTTGTATCAGGTGGCCGTTACGATAAACTATTTGAACGCTTTGGAGCTACCGAGTTAACAGCGGTTGGCTGGGCCATTGATATCGACTCAGTTTATCAAGCAGTACATGACGATGTGGAATTTGGAGGTGACTTGGATGACTAGCAATCAAATCACAATTGCCTTGACCAAGGGACGTATTGAGAAAGATACGGTTAAATTACTGGAAAAAGCTGGCTTTGATATGTCTTTCATGGCCGATAAAGGACGTAATTTGATTTTCGAGAGTCCTGACAACCGGTTCCGTTTTCTCTTGGTCAAAGCTCCAGATGTGACTACCTATGTTAGACACGGCGTCGCAGATATTGGGATTGTCGGTAAGGATGTTTTGGTCGAACATCCGACAGGTTATTTAGAAATGTTAGACCTTAATTTTGGTCTTTGTAAATTCTCTGTAGCATCAACAGAAGACTATAACCCTGATGACCATAAGCGTAAACGTATTGCGACCAAGTATCCAACCATTGCGACAGATTATTTTAATCAAAAGGGTGAGGATGTCGAGATAATTTCGATTCAAGGGAGCGTTGAGATTGCCCCCGTCATTGGTCTAGCAGATGCCATTGTTGATATTGTAGAAACAGGGAATACCCTTGTTGCAAATGGCCTAAAAGTTTATGAAGATATTTGCCGTATTTCAGCACGAATGATTGTGAACAAGGCTTCTTTGAAAAATAACAAGGAAGTCCTGCCATTCATTCGCAAGATTGAATCACTTGTAGGGAACGAGGAGGTACCGTTCGAATGAAACGATTAACTGGAACAAATAAAGAAATTGCTGAGCTTCTTTATCAGGAGCAATTGGAACTTTCAAAAGAAAATAGAGACGTTGAAAGCACGGTTCAAGCCATTATTGAGGATGTCAAAAAACGAGGAGACGAGGCCCTTCGTGACTATTCAGCTAAATTTGATAAGGTTGACTTGACTGATTTTGAGGTTGGACAGGATTTGATTGATCAGGCCTTTAAAGAGATTGATCCAGAGGTTTACCAAGCCCTAGTTAATGCCAAAGAAAACATTGAATCTTACCACAAGCATCAGTTGGAGGCTGGTTTTGAGGACCAACCAAGTGAGGGTGTTATTCGTGGTCAATTGATTCGTCCCATCAATCGTATAGGTGTTTATGTGCCTGGAGGAACTGCGGCTTATCCATCATCAGTTCTTATGAATGTCATCCCTGCTAAAATTGCTGGGGTTAAAGAGATTATTATGATTACGCCCCCACAAGAACACTTTGTTCCTGCAATTCTAGTAGCCGCAAAATTGGCTGGTGTGGATAGCATTTATCAAGTCGGTGGGGCTCAAGGGGTTGCGGCCTTGGCTTTTGGTACAGAAACGATTCCAAAGGTTGACAAGATTACAGGTCCCGGAAATATTTTTGTGGCGACTGCTAAGAAACAAGTTTACGGTATTGTCGGTATTGATATGATTGCAGGACCATCAGAAATCGGTGTTATTGCTGATAGTAGCGCTAATCCAACCTATGTGGCAGCCGATCTCTTGTCTCAAGCAGAGCACGATACACGTGCACGCGCCATTTTGGTAACAGATTCTCAAGCCTTGGCTGATGCAGTTGAAAGTGAGATTGAACGTCAACTCAAGCTTTTGCCACGTGAGGCGATTGCTCGTCCATCTATCGAAAATAACGGTCGAATTATTATTGCCAATGATACAGATGCTATGTTTGAACTCATGAACTTAGTTGCGCCAGAACATTTGGAAATTGCTATGGACAAGGCCTATGATTATCTAGAAAAAGTGGAGAATGCTGGTTCCGTCTTTCTTGGTCACTTTACCAGTGAACCAATTGGTGACTACTATGCTGGTGCCAATCACGTTCTTCCAACGACAGCAACCAGCCGATTTTCATCAGCTTTAGGTGTGCACGATTTTGTCAAACGTATCCAATATACGCAGTATGACAAAGTAGCAGTCAATAAGGCTCAACACGATATCACAACCTTGGCTTATGCGGAAGGTTTGCAGGCCCACGCTAAGGCTATTGAAGTCAGAAACGACAATAATTGAGAGAGTAGAGGAAGAAGTTATGAGACAAGCAGAAATTGAACGTAATACCTTTGAAACCAAAATTAAGTTAAGCCTCAATTTGGATGCTCAAGAACCAGTAGATATTCAAACAGGTGTCGGATTTTTTGACCACATGTTGACCTTGTTTGCCCGTCACGGCCGTATGTCTTTGGTGGTGAAGGCTGATGGCGACCTTTGGGTTGATAGTCACCACACCGTTGAAGATGTCGGTATTGTCCTTGGTCAAGCTCTTAAAGAGGCCTTGGGCGATAAAGCAGGTATCAATCGTTATGGAACGGCTTTTGTACCTATGGATGAAACCCTTGGCATGGCAAGTTTAGACTTGTCTGGACGTAGCTTCTTGGTCTTTGATGCTAGTTTCGATAATCCAAAATTAGGTAATTTTGACACAGAACTGGTAGAAGAATTTTTCCAAGCCTTGGCTTTCAATGTTCAGATGAATCTCCACCTCAAGATTCTCCACGGAAAAAACAATCACCACAAGTCAGAAAGTCTTTTCAAGGCTACAGGACGTGCCTTGCGTGAAGCCATCACAATCAATCCTGACATTCACGGCGTAAACTCGACAAAGGGGATGCTATGATTATCGTCATTGATTACGATGCGGGGAATACCGCAAATGTTCTGCGTGCCCTTGAAAAGATTGGTGTGACTGCAGAATTGTCTGCCGATAAAGAAAAAATCCTAGCTGCAGATGGGTTGATTTTACCTGGTGTAGGTGCCTATCCAACGGCTATGGCAGAGTTGGAGCGAAGAGGCTTGGTAGCTGTTATCAAAGAGGCAGTCGCACAGGGAGTTCCCCTTTTGGGAATTTGCCTAGGCATGCAGATTTTAACAGAAAAAGGACTGGAACATGAAGAAACAGATGGTCTTGGCTTTATTCCAGGTGTCTGCCGTCCTATTCCAGCCTGCAAGGAGCAACCTGTCCCACATATGGGGTGGAATAATTTGGCTGTTAAGCAAGCCAGCCCTTTGACAGATGGTTTAGATGGCCAAGCTGTCTACTTCGTTCACAGTTATTTCACAGATGTCCCTAGCCAATACATTGATGTTACCGCAGATTATAGTATTGAGGTGCCAGCCATGATCCATAAAGATAATGTTTATGGGGCTCAATTCCATCCTGAGAAATCAGGGGATATTGGCTTAGGTATTCTTGAAAAGTTTGCAGGTTTATGTAAAGCCTAGAAGCTAGTGAGAGCAAAGACTTTTTAGTTAGAAAGGATGGTAGGGGAGATGCAAATTCTACCAGCAATTGATATTAAGGATGGACAGGCTGTTCGTCTCTTTAAAGGAGATTTCAACCAACAGACCGTTGTCAATCCAGATGTTATTGAGCAGGCAAAGACCTTTAAGGATGCGGGCATTCAATTTATTCATGTCGTCGACTTGGACGGTGCCCTAGATGGTCGTGCCACTAACCGTGACTTGATTGCAGAGGTCAAGAAGGTTTCTGGACTTGGCATCGAAGTTGGTGGCGGTATCCGTACTTTGGAGCAGATTCGTGACTATTTGGAAGTTGGCATCGACCGTATCATTATCGGATCAATGGCCGTTAAAAATCCTGACTTCGTTCGAGCAGCTTTAGAGGAATTTGGTGCCGATAAAATTGTCGTGGGTATTGATGCCAAGGCAGGGTTTGTCGCTACCGAAGGTTGGTTGGAAACAAGCAATGTAGACTACATCACCTTGGCCAAGGAAATGGAAAAGATGGGCGTAACCCTCTTTGTCTATACAGATGTTGATCGAGATGGCACACTGACAGGACCCAATCTTGATCACTACAAACGTTTGGTATCTGAACTCACGACCGCCAAAGTCATTGCTTCAGGTGGAATTGCAGAAGTAGCTGACTTAGATCACCTAGAAGAGATTGGTGTAGCAGGAACCATTGTCGGCAAAGCCTACTATAACGGCAATATCACATTAGACCAACTCAAGTCTTTCGGAGGTTAATATGCTTAAGAAACGTATTATTCCCTGTTTGGATGTCAAGGATGGCCGTGTCGTAAAGGGGGTTAATTTTGTGAATCTGACAGATGTTGGAGACCCTGTTGATTCTGCGCGTGCTTACTATGAGGCTGGTTGTGACGAACTTGTTTTCTTGGACATCACAGCTACTTCAGATAATCGTGAAACAACGGTTGACATGGTGCGTCGTGTTGCCGATCAGGTCTTTATTCCTTTCACGGTAGGTGGTGGTATCCGTTCAGTTGAAGACATGAACAAGATGCTTAAAGCTGGTGCTGACAAGGTTGCGGTTAATTCCTCAGCCCTTGCCAACCCACAACTAATCGCTGATTGTGCTCAAAAATTTGGCAACCAGTGTGTGGTGGCTGCGATTGATGCCAAAAAGATGGCTGATGGGAGCTGGCATGTTTTTGTGGCGGGTGGCCGTAAGGATACAGGTAGGGACCTCATCCAATGGGCTCAAGAAGTCGTCGCCTTGGGGGCTGGAGAAATTCTCTTAACCAGCATGGACAAGGACGGCACTAAGTCTGGTTTTGATTTGGAAATGCTAAATCGTGTGGCGGAAGTCGTTGATGTTCCGATCATCGCTTCTGGTGGCGCGGGAAATATTGAGGACATTGTAGAGGTCTTTGAAAAGACAACAGCGACTGGTGCACTGGCAGCCTCTATCTTCCACTTTGGTGAGGTAAATATAGGCGAAACCAAACAAGTCTTGGCAAATGCAGGAATTGAGGTGAGACGATGACAGAGGTTAAACTTGATTTTGAGAAACAAGGAGGACTGGTTCCGGTTATTGTGACAGACTACAAGACGGGACAGGTGCTCATGTTGGCCTATATGAATGAGGTGTCCTATCAGTTGACCCTAGAGACCAAACAAATGCATTACTGGAGCCGTTCTAGAAACGAGCTTTGGCATAAGGGAGCCACATCTGGTCATTTCCAACATGTCAAAAGCATCAAGACTGACTGTGATCAGGACACCCTGCTTATCGCCGTGGAACAAGAAGGAGCAGCCTGTCATACAGGAGCCTACAGCTGTTTCTTTACGGATATATATGATGACAATCGAGACAGATAGGAGTAGCTATGTTAGAAACACTTTATAAGGAAGCCTTAGATCGTAAAAAGAATCCCAAAGAAGGGTCTTATACCAATTATCTTTTTGACAAGGGGCTAGACAAGATTCTTAAAAAGGTTGGCGAAGAAGCGACAGAAGTTGTGATTGGGGCCAAAAATGCTGATAAAGAAGAAATTGCCAACGAGACAGCAGACGTCCTCTATCACCTAGCCGTTATGCTCGTTGAAACAGGGGTCAGCCCTGAAGACGTTGAAGCCGTACTTAAAGCACGTCAGGGCAAGCAAAGCAATATCCATGACCGAAAAGAAGTAACAGATTATTAAGGATTATCTCAACCGATTTGAACTAAGATGAAAAGCCTGAAGTGATGATTAATTTCAGGCTTTTTTGCTATGAGGAATTTTAATTATTTTGTTCCTCTAACTACCATGAGAAAGCGCTTTAAAATGCTATGATAGGAGTGAAGGAAGCTCGTTTTATTTGAAGGATTTGGTGTGCTTATTTATACAAATCATTGAGGAAAGGAAGGATGTCCTATGAAGAAAAATACTCCTAATATTTTAAAGTTTTCTTACTTAGCTATTCTCCTCCTCTGTTCTATTCTTTTAGTTCGTTGCACAGTGCTACTTCCAATTACTTACTCAAAAGCCAGGGAAAAAACGCAAAGAATCTTGGCTCATAATGGTTTTAAGGGAAAGGTCCAAGTTAAGCTTATCAAAAAGGTGTTTCTAGATTCAGATGGTATTTATGTCGATTATACCTATTCAGAGGACACCTACGATAATCAAACCATATCATTAGATTCACAAATTACTTTTAACCTGGACTGGACAGTTAATGGTGAAGAATATGTGACCCCTGGTCATTACTGGGAAAGCTACTTACAACAAAAATCTGTAAAAAAAGAAGAGCAGAAACTCTTTAAGGAGCTTAAAAAACAATCTTTAGGCCTTGATATCGAAGAATTCTCCTTCAGCGATAATACTACGATTGATCAAGAGGCTGGTAATCGTAAAAAGCATTTAGCTGAGGAAAACCGTAAAAACGGGAAGGATGATTTTTATGGCTATTATCAAATTCCCTACCAAACAATGATTGATGAACACCTTGTCACTATGAGAATAGAAGTAGGCGATACAGAAAATACTAGTAAGAAAGATTTAGAAGAGGCAGTAACTAAACTGGATGCTAGCAAGCTACCAGACGGAGAGTACGAATTTTATTTTTTCACAACTGATAAAGAAAATTCCGCTAACTATGACAATTCCGGATATATTGGCTATACCTTTAACATACAAGATGGTAAGGTTGTCCAAGATGACGATGATTAGATGATACTTTGATTCCTGCGATAATCTCGCACTCCATACTGGCGGCATAGAAGCATAGGCTATAGCTAAGTGAAAATGTTAACCTCAAAACATTCAAAAACATCTCCGAAAATCAGTCGGAGATGTCTTTTTGTCTTATAAATTCTTTTTCTTTTTAGCTTTTTTGGTTAGGGCAAGATCACAATTTTCAATACTTGAGATAAGGTGATTCGTCAATTGGAAGTCATCCACTTGGGGATTCAAATCCACTTCGTAGACCAGCTGCATGGTCTCGCCCCCACCAGTGGTGTTAAGGGAAATCAGGTCGCATTCGCTGGTGAAATTGAGCAAGGTTTTAGTGATTTTTTGATCAATCAAGTCTTGGTAGGAGACGTTAATGGTCAGGAGTCTACGACGTTGGTTGTCGGTACGACTTTGACGATTTTCCAAAAGGAGCCAAACAGCCAATAGAAAGGCGGTGAAGAGGACGGCCAGTAGCAGATAGCCTGTTCCAGATGCCAGACCGATAATCATGGCCATGAAGACGGCGATTAGCTCCCTGGAACCACTAGTCGCTGATCGAAAACGAATGAGACTAAAGGTCCCTGCCACGGCGATAGAGGTCCCCAAACTACCATTGACAAGGAAGATAACTAGGGTCATCAAGCATGGCAGCAAGGTCAAACTGATGGCGAATTCTCTGGTGTAGAGGGTTCGATATTTGTAAGTCCAGGTCAAGGCCAAGCCTAAAACAAGGCTGACCAGTAAGGCCAGCATGAGTTGAAGGGGACTTGCAGTTGCGGTTGCATCATTAAAGATAGAATTGAAGAGATTAGACATAGGCAGCACCTCCTTTTTCTTGAACTGGATGTGGCCCGTAATCTAGACCTTGAGATTTATGATAGGCACAGCTGTATTTTGAGAATTTCTGCTCTTCCAAACCATGTTTGTCTAAGATAGCTTGAAGCCAGTCTGGCTTTTTGCCAGGTGCCTTGATTTCCATGATAATCGTATCTTCATCAAGAAGGGGAAACCCATGATTTCCCTTGAAGAGACTGACGTCTTCATCACGGTAAGTCAGATTTTGGTCTAGGGTCACACGAACTTTATTGTATGCATAGCCTTGGATAGTCTCTTTTTCTTTCATTGAAAAACGGTCGTAGTAGATATACATACGAGGTTTGAGACCTTCATCATAACGCTGACGTAAGTGGTGAATATCCTGTAACAGCTGACGATCGGTGATTTGGCTATGATTCTTACCGTCTGTCATCAAGTTAGTGATGGCAAGCGGTGTTGAAACGAGACGAAACTTATGACCGATTCCCTCCTCATCTTTAGCTTTGACCTCTAGAAAGACCTTGCTATCAATTTTGGGATTGGCTAGGTAGGTACGCATGCGGATTTTCTCTTGACGATGATTACCATCAAGGGCATCTTGGATGACATCAAAATTATCCGTATCAAAGTAAATATTTGAAATGGTAGATGTCGGATAATCATCCTCTACCAAATACTCCTTGAGATCAGCGAGCAGGTCTTCAAGATTGTCCTTTGAGACCACATATTTTGTTTCAATACGTTTAAAACGTGTTTCCAATTGTTTAACCATGAAAAAACTCCTTTTATAGATAAGATACAAAGCCGTAAAACAACTCTCAGGAAAATAGGGGACCAGTCGCAGGAGTTTATCTCCAAGCAGGACCCATCTTTTTCTCCCGAGTTGTAGGCGTGTTCAATTAGATAATATTCAAAGCCTTCACTTTAAGATTTGGCTTTTATTTTTATAGTAGAAAATTAAGTTGAGGGCAAATGTACTATTTTATATAGCACTCACTTGCTCGCCTATTAGTCTATGGAACTTTTCTGAAAGAAGGCCTAAGTCAAACTTTCACCAAACTTAACTTAAGAAAAGTTTTAGTTAACCTTCAGAAATGTTTTAGGGAAGTTCCGTAAACTGTAATCATCAAAACGAATCCGAGAGGAAAAATATATGAAATCAAAAAAACTAAAAAAATGGACGACTTTATTGACCTGTGCGACTGCCCTAACAGTCATGACAGCTTGTAGTCAATCAAGCAGTCAGTCAACTGGGACGACGACTACAAGTTCCAAAACAAGTGCTGTAACATCAACGACCAGCAAGAAAACAAATAAGAACAACAGCAACTATTTTACTTCTAAAGATTCAGACACATCTTATGATGAAAGTTCTGCCTCTAAGATTAAGTTGTCAGGCTCATCTGCGGATGTTTCAGGTGATGGCGTAGCCGTGTCAGGTTCAACCGTAACCATCTCCAAAGCTGGTACCTATGTGATTTCTGGAAAATCTGATGGTGTGCAAATCAAGGTTGACGCTGGCGATTCAGATGATGTTCATATTGTTCTAGATGGTGTTACCATGACGAATACAAATGCAGCCATTAATGCCACAAGTGCTGGTCATGTCTATCTGACACTTAAAGATGGCACTACAAGTAGCCTATCTGATTCAAGTTCTAATAGTGATGAAGATGCGGATGCTGTGATTTTCTCTAAAGGAGATTTGACCATAAACGGTTCAGGTACTCTAAACATTGATGCCAAGAAAAACAACGGTATTAAAGCCAATGACAGCCTTCATATGACTGGCGGTACCTATAAGATTTCCTCAGTCGGTGATGCCTTCAATGTCAACGATGAACTCAACATCACAGGAACAACTATGACCATTGAGGCTGAAGAAGATGCTGTTAAGGTCAACAATGATGACGACACCTCAGCAGGTACCATGTATCTGTCTGACAATACCATGACCATTAAGGCCGGTGATGACGGTATTCATGCCTCTGGTGACCTGATTATTGATAGTGGTACTTACAAGGTTGAAAAATCAACTGAAGGTATCGAAGGTAAATCTGTGACCATCAATGGTGGAAACATCAATGTCTATGCAACGGATGATGGTGTCAATGCGGCCAATGCTAATGCCAGTCAAAGTGAGATTTTCTTCAAGATGACCGGTGGAACCCTAAATGTTGAGGTTGGCGAGGGCGATACCGACCCAATCGATTCTAACGGCGATATTATTGTATCGGGTGGAACAATCAATTTGACTGGTCAGTCTGGCTTTGACTTTGATGGTTCAGCGACCTATACCGGTGGTGACATTACTATTAATGGTGAGAAACAAACTAAGATTGAGAACTCAATGCCTGGTGGCGGAGGCCCTCAAGGTGGCGGTGGTCCCCAAGGTGGTGGACAACCAGGTGGCTTTGGAGGAGGTCACTAAAGAGTCATAGGATGAAACAGAAAGGAAGTGCCTATGTATATTATTATTCCAGCTTATGAACCAGACAAACGCCTGATTCAGGTGGTTCAAGATATTACCATAAAACTCCCTAAAGCCCGTATTATTGTTGTTAATGATGGGAGTGGCCCAGGCTATAACGACTATTACGACGAAACGGCTTTTATTGGAGCGACTGTCCTTACCCATCCTATCAATAAAGGAAAAGGAGCTGCTCTCAAAACTGCCTTTGCTCACATTCAAGAAGAAGTAGTCAGTCAGCACCTTTCGGCTCAACCTATTGTCACAGTTGACAGTGACGGTCAACATCTGATTAAAGATATTGTCCGTGTGGCCAAGGCAATCGAGGAAAATCCAAGTCATCTTGTCTTGGGTGCGCGTGCCTTTGTTGGTAAGGTGCCAGCACGTAGCCGCTTTGGAAATAAGGTAACTGCTGGACTTTTCCGTCTAGTAACCGGCCAAAAGGTAACAGATACTCAGACGGGTCTTCGAGGCATGTCCACCGATCTGATTCCATGGCTTCTTAATCTGGATGGCAATCGTTTTGAGTACGAGTTTAATATGTTGCTTGAAGCCAAAAAGTCAGGCCACCAAATCTCTGAAGTCCCTATCGAGACCGTTTATCTGGAGGAAAATAAAAGTTCGCACTTTCGCCCCATTCGTGATTCCATCCGTATTTACAGCCCTTTTTTAAAGTTCTCTGGCACGGCCGTCCTGGCCTCAGTCATTGATGCAACAGCCTTATTTGTGCTCTTTGCCTTGACGAAAAATCTGCTTCTTTCGGTCGTGCTAGCCCGTGTCATTTCGGCTTCCAGCCAGTGTTTGCTGAACGCTAATGTGGTCTTTAATCCGACAAGCTCCCTCTTTAGATCGAGTGTTCGTTACTTTATGTTGGTCCTGGTCCTCCTGGCCTGTAACTATTTCTTACTTAGTAGCTTAGTGGCTCTAGGTCTTGGCCTGGTTCTGGCAAAATTGGTGACAGAAACCTTGCTCTTTTTAGTCAGCTACAGGGTCCAACATAACGTCGTTTTTGCTTAATAGCTGACTTGAAAATCGCTAACTGATAGAATAGAGATAGCTTATTTACCTCTCGATTATTTCTAAAAATTTTCCTAAAAAATAGAAAAAAAAACTACCGTTTTCGACATTCGGTAGTTTTTAATGATTATCGAAATGTTTTTAAATTTACATTATGATTAAAAATTGAAATGACTTGATAAAGACTCGAAATGGCTGAAAAAAATATGCTATAATGAAATTGTTTGAATTATGTAGATTTCATTCAAACTAGGAAAATGAAAAGAGGACCTAAAATGGGAAAAAAGGTACATTATAAGCTTCACAAAGTTAAGAAGCAGTGGGTGACGATTGCCGTCACTTCGGCAGCACTTGCCTCTATCGTAGGTGGTGCTACAGTAGCTAATCAAAAGGTTTCAGCCGATGAAACAACGAAACCAGTTGCCTCTACGACAGCTGAAAGCGATGTTGTCGTTGAAACGCATGAAGTAGCCGCTCCAGCAGCAACTGCTACGACAGATGCGACAGCAGTAACAACTGACAAGGCTGCTGATACTATAACAGTCGAAACTCCTGCGGCAGCAAGCACTGCAGCAGATACAAGTGCTAATACTGCAGTACCAGCAACAACTGATCGTGCAGCAGTAGTAAATGATGCAACAACAGAAGCACCAGCTACAACTGCGACTGCGACAGATACAACGCTTACAGTAGCTGAAAAACCAAAATCTGGTGTTACTGAAAAAGAAGAAACAGCAGCACTCTCTTTGGACAACATCAAACAAGTTGATGGTAAATACTATTATGTCAAAGAAGATGGTTCATACAAAACAAACTTTGCTGTTTCAGTTAATGGCCAGTTGCTTTACTTTGGTAAAGATGGTGCTTTGACAAGCACATCAACACACTCGTTCACACCAGGTACAACTAATCTAGTTGATGCTTTCTCTTCACATAACCGTGCTTACGATTCTAAGAAAGAAAGCTTTGAGTTGGTAGATGGTTATTTGACACCTAATAGCTGGTACCGTCCAGTCACTATTTTGGAAAATGGTGAAAAATGGCGTGTATCAACTGAGAAAGACTTCCGTCCACTTTTGATGGCATGGTGGCCTGATGTAGATACACAAGTTGCCTACCTCAATACTTTCTCTAAACACTTTAACCTTAACGCAACTTATTCAACCAGCCAAAGTCAATCTGAATTGAATGCAGCTGCTAAGACAATTCAAATTAAGATTGAACAAGAAATTTCAGCTAAAAAATCAACTGAATGGCTTCGTCAAGCAATTGAGTCTTTTGTAAAAGAACAAGACCAGTGGAATACTACAACTGAAAACTATACCCTTGCTGACCACCTTCAAGGGGGAGCTCTTCTTTATGTCAATAATGACAAGACCCCTTGGGCAAATTCTGATTACCGTTTGCTTAACCGTACACCAAGTAACCAAGATGGTTCTCTAAATGGTACAGGAAGATACTTGGGTGGTTATGAATTCCTACTTGCCAATGACGTTGATAACTCAAATCCAGTTGTGCAAGCTGAGCAGTTGAACCAAATTCACTATCTTGTGAACTGGGGATCAATTGTTATGGGTGATAAGGATGCTAACTTTGATGGTATCCGTGTTGATGCAGTTGATAATGTTGATGCAGACCTTCTCCAAGTTTATACAAACTACTTCCGAGCAGCCTTTGGTGTGGATAAATCTGAAGCTAATGCACTCGCTCACATTTCTATCCTTGAAGCTTGGGATTTAAATGATAATGCTTATAATCAAAAACATGATGGTGCAGCCCTTGCCATGGACAATAACCTTCGTTATGCAATTATGGGTGCACTTTATGGATCGGGCTCTTCATTGAAAGATTTGATTACTAGCAGTTTGACAGACCGTACAAATAATAGTAAGTATGGAGATACACAAGCTAACTATATCTTTGCGCGTGCTCATGATAACCTTGTTCAAGATATCATTCGTGATATTGTTCAAAAAGAGATCAATCCAAAATCAGATGGTTATACCATGACTGATGCTGAATTGAAACGTGCCTTTGAAATCTATAATGAAGATATGAAGAAGGCAGAAAAACGTTATACTATTAACAATATTCCAGCTGCCTATGCTTTGATTCTTCAAAATATGGAGCAGGTAACTCGTGTTTATTATGGAGATCTTTATACGGATAACGGCCAATATATGGCTACCAAGTCTCCTTACTACGATGCTATCACAACGCTCTTGAAGAACCGTATGAAATATGTTTCAGGTGGACAATCGATGAAAGTCGACACGTTCAATGGAAAAGAAATCTTGTCATCTGTTCGTTACGGTAAAGATATTATGACTGCTGACCAAACTACGGGTGTAGCAGAAACAAGTAAACATTCTGGTATGTTGACCCTTATTGCCAATAATCAGGATTTCTCACTGGGTGATGGTACTTTGAAAGTTAACATGGGTAAACTTCATGCTAACCAAGCCTACCGTCCATTACTTCTTGGTACTGATAAGGGAATTGTCACTTACGAAAATGATGCAGCAGCTGGAAAAATTAAATACACTGATGCTGAAGGGAACTTGACTTTTAGTGGAGATGAAATTAAGGGGTATCGTACTGTTGATATGAGAGGTTATCTTGGTGTATGGGTACCAGTAGGTGCACCTGATAACCAAGATATCCGTGTTAAAGGTTCAGATAAGAAACTTGACAAGACATTTTCTGCTACTGAAGCATTGGACTCACAAGTTATCTATGAAGGTTTCTCAAACTTCCAAGATTTTGTTGAAAAAGATAGCCAATATACTAATAAATTGATTGCAGAAAATGCAGAACTCTTCAAGTCATGGGGAATCACATCATTCGAGATGGCTCCTCAATTTGTATCGGCTGATGACCGTACCTTCCTTGATTCTGTTATCCAAAATGGTTATGCCTTTACTGACCGATATGACCTTGCCATGAGCAAGAATAACAAATACGGTTCTAAAGAAGATCTTCGTGATGCCCTTAAGGCGCTTCACAAGCAAGGTATTCAAGCAATTGCTGACTGGGTTCCAGATCAACTTTACCAATTGCCAGGACAAGAAGTTGTAACAGCAACACGTGCTAATAGTTATGGTACTCCAAAGGCCAATGCCTATATCAATAACACTTTATATGTTGCAAATTCTAAATCATCAGGTAAGGACTTCCAAGCTCAATATGGTGGTGAGTTCCTTGATGAGCTCCAAAAGAAATATCCACAGTTGTTTGAAGATGTGATGATATCAACTGGTAAGAAGATTGATCCATCTGTTAAAATCAAGCAATGGTCTGCTAAGTACATGAATGGTACTAATATCCTTGGTCGTGGTAGTCGTTATGTTCTCAGTAACGATGCTACTGGTCGCTACTATCAAGTTACTGAGAATGGCATCTTCTTGCCAAAACCTTTGACAGATCAAGGTGGTAAGACAGGTTTCTACTATGATGGTAAGGGTATGGCCTACTTTGATAATAGTGGTTTCCAAGCTAAGAATGCTTTCATTAAATATGCTGGAAATTACTATTACTTCGATAAAGAAGGTTATATGTTAACTGGTCGTCAAGATATCGATGGTAAGACTTATTTCTTCTTGCCAAACGGTATCCAGCTTCGTGATTCTATTTATCAGCAAGATGGTAAATATTATTACTTTGGTAGCTTTGGTGAGCAGTACAAAGATGGTTACTTTGTATTCGATGTACCAAAAGAAGGTACTTCAGAAACAGAAGCTAAATTCCGTTATTTCTCACCAACTGGAGAAATGGCAATTGGCTTGACTTATGCTGGTGGAGGATTGCAATACTTTGATGAAAATGGCTTCCAAGCTAAAGGCACTAAGTATGTGACTCCAGACGGAAAACTCTACTTCTTCGATAAAAATTCAGGTAATGCCTACACAAATCGTTGGGCAGAAATCGATGGTATCTGGTATGAATTCAACGATCAAGGCTATGCACAAGCTAAGAAGGGGGAATTCTACACTACAGATGGCTCAACATGGTTCTACCGTGATGCGGCTGGTAAAAATGTGACAGGTGCCCTTACTTTGGATGGTCACGAATACTACTTCCGTGCAAATGGTGCTCAAGTTAAAGGTGATTTTGTTACTGAAAACGGCAAGATTAGCTACTATACTGTAGATAATGGTTACAAGGTTAAAGATAAGTTCTTCGAAGTGAATGGTAAATGGTACCATGCTGATAAGGATGGTAACCTTGTCACAGGTCGCCAAACTATTGACCACCTTAACTATTACTTCAATGCTGATGGTAGCCAAGTTAAATCTGACTTCTTCACACTTGATGGTGGTAAGACATGGTACTACGCCAAAGATAATGGTGAAATCGTGACAGGTGCCTATAGTATCGGCGGTAAAAACTATTACTTCAAAGAAGATGGTAGCCAGGTCAAAGGTGACTTTGTTAAGAATGCGGATGGTTCGCTGTCATATTATGATAAAGATTCAGGTGAGCGTCTTAATAACCGTTTCTTGACAACTGGAAACAATGTTTGGTATTACTTCAAAGATGGTAAGGCTGTAACTGGACGTCAAAACATTGATGGCAAAGAGTATTACTTTGATAACTTGGGACGTCAGGTTAAAGGAAGCCCTATTAGCACAGCAAAAGGAGTGGAGTATTACGAATCAGTTCTTGGAGAACGTGTGACAAATACATGGATTACATTCCAAGATGGTAAGACAGTCTTCTTCGACGAAAATGGTTATGCTGATTTTGATAAATAATCACTCATTCTAATCTTAATATGAGATATTAAGTGAAAAACTATATGATTGTTTAGGTGAAATTTCTTGAAAACGGAAATCGTTTAAGGAAATTTTGCCTTTTTTTGGCTCTTTGTCAACTGTAGTGGGTGACGAAAAGCTAACATCTAGAGAGGACCTGATAGGTCTTCTCTTTTTTTATGT